>CAMASZ010000001.1 GCA_945861125.1 Rickettsia typhi
GAATTAAAATAAAGGTCATTGCAGATAATACTACTATAGTTTCTAAATTAATTGACGGGGAATTTCCAGAATATGATAAAGTGGTTCCAAAAAACAATTCCCAATTAGCTATAATAAATAAAAAAATGTTTTATGATGCAGTAGATCGAGCATCAACAGTTGCTAATGACAAGCATAAATCAATAAAGTTGGTTCTAGAAAATGGCAAAATGAATTTGCAGGTTAGTACTAATGAAGGTTCATATGCTCATGAAGAAATTGACATTAATTATCAAGGAGAAAAAATTGAAACAGGCTTTAATTCGCGTTACTTACTTGAAATAATATCAAATATAGATAAAGAAGAATTGATGATGAGATTTAAAGATGGCTCTTCTCCCGCTATTGTTGAAGCCAAAGATATGAACTCAGTATTTGTTATAATGCCTGTAAGAGTTTAAGATTGCAATATTTCTTTTAGCCAAAATTAGCCAAAAAATAAAGTTAAAATGGTATATACCAAACTAAAAATCTATTGACCCATTTTAGCTTTGTCTTTTTGGTAAAAATTAATACTTCTCAAAGCCTTAGTGGGTCAGTCCACGAATGCTTTTCGAAGTAGCAATTTTTCCTCAAAAATCCTTTGCTAAAATAGATCAATAGATTTTTAGTTTGGTATAATTTAAAAATTCTTTTAGTGCTTTCTGTGAATCAAGTTTTAATTTCAAAATTAATTTTAAATAATTTTCGCAATTTCTTAGTCAAAGAATTTTATTTTTCTTCTTCAAATGTCATATTTCTTGGTTGCAACGGAGTTGGCAAAACTAATGCAATGGAGGCGATTAGTCTGATTGCTCGTAATAATTCTCTACGAAATTCCGAAATAGAAGAAATGATTAATAATCAATCGCAACAATTCATTAATTATTACGAATTATTGAATCATCAATTTATAGAAAACATTACAGTTAGTTTTGATAATTCTATAAAGAAAAAGTCTTGGCAAATAAATGGTGAGCCTTATAACGCAAAAAGGCAAAGTGATATTAAAAATTTTTTTATAAATTTTATTTTCTTAAATCCTCAAATTGAACAATTGTTTGTTTTGGGCAAATCTAGTCGAAGAGATTATCTAGATAAAATCATTACCGATATTGATTTGAGCCACTTAAATAGGATAAATAGTTATCAAAAACTTTTAAAAGAACGACTAATTATTTTGCAAAATTTTAAGCAAGACAGTAAATATAAAAGTTGGTTAGAAATTGTTGAAAATAAAATTGTTGAATTAGGAATAGCTATAGCTTCTGCACGTATTGAGTCTGTTGAGTTTTTTAACAAGGCTATAGCTTCTTTTGCTTCAAATTTTCCTAAAGTAAAATTGTTGGTAATCGGCGATGTTGAAAATGCAGTAATGAAACATAGTTCAATTCAAATAGAAGAGTTTTATAAAAAAAAATTAGAAGAATCAAGAGCTCATGATCTAGAAAGTTTTAAAACTAATTTTGGTATTCATCGTTCAGATTTTGATGCAATATTTCTTAATAAAAATATTTCAGCAACTAAATGCTCTACTGGAGAGCAGAAAGCAATAATGGCGTCAATTACTATAGCTCGTGCCAAAATTTCAGTTAATTATAAAAATCAACCAACCGTAATGATGATTGATGAGATAGTTTCTCACCTTGATAATAAAAGAAAAAATGATTTATTTGAAGAAATTTTTGCAATTAAAGTGCAAAGTTTTTTTAGCGCTACATCACCAGATTTATTACCAAATGAACATCTTCAAAAAATGCAACAAATAATTTTTTAACAATATAATGAAAAAAATATTGATAATAGGCGCTGGTGCAATCGGCGGTTTTTATGGTGCAAAATTGTCGCAATCTGGAGCTGAAGTTACTTTGTTGTGTCGCTCCGATTACGATCAAGTTAAGAAAAATGGCATGGAAATAAAAAGCTATTTAGGGGATTTCAATTTTAAACCTCATCAGATCATTAGAAATTCTAATGAATATAAAGACGTACCAGATTACGTCCTAGTTACTACTAAAGTTTTGCCGGAAATAAATCTTAAAGAATTATTAAGCCCCGTTATAAAAAAAGATACTGCCATTGTTTTGATACAAAATGGTATTCATATTGAGCAAGCTTTTGTTGATTTATTTCCAAATCAAGAACTAATAAGCATACTTGCATTTGTTTGTGTAAGTAAAATCGATAAGGGTAAAATTTTTCATCAAGATTATGGTAAGTTGATAATTGGGAATTTTCCTAGATTATATTCTAAGAAAGCTGAACATCTTGCCTATTTATGGAAAAAATCTGGAATTGATGTTGAGTTGTCGCAAGATATTTTAAAAGATCGATGGAAAAAATTAATATGGAATGCTGCTTTTAATCCAATTTCAGTTCTTTCTGGGGGGTATAATACTAGTGAAATTTTAAAAAATTATGCGACAAAAAATTTAGCAATTAATGTAATGAATGAAGTTTTGCTTTTATCTAAATTAGATGGTGTTTTAATAGAAGAAGATGTAATTGAAAAAAATATTTCAATGACAGAAAAAATGAAGCCTTATAAAACTAGTATGCTACTTGATTTTGAAGCAAATAGGAAATTAGAGATTGAAGCAATTTTAGGAAATGCTTTAAAATTTGCTAAAGAAAAGTCAATTGCCGTACCATATATTTCAACACTTTATGCCTTACTCACTTGCTACTAAAATAAAAAAGTTATTTTTAATAATTGTTATTTTTATAACTTTTATTTGTAATAATTGTTATGCCCAAAATCAAATAATAAACAGCAAAAATACTTTATTAAAAAAAGATGTTAGAACTGCAAATTCAAATAATAAAAAATTAAAAAGAGACATAAAATTCAAAAGAATTTCTCGCAACAATATTTTGATACCACCGAATTATTTACTAGAAGCTAGCTTATTGCAAAATTGCGACAAGATGACAAATAGCGAGTGTTTTAGAAAAGATAGTTTTTTTGGTAACCCATATTTCCATAAAACAACTATATTTATTTTTAATAATAAAATTGTTGCAGAACAGTTTTTTGATAATCAAAACTCTGATATTAATAAAATTTTTATTAAAATTGTTGATGGTAGCTATACTCTAAATACCAATAATGGTAATAAGATTTCTTTTAATGTTAGAAATGGAATTGTTGAAAATTTGATCTTAGTTAGTGGCAAGATAGCAAAAGAAAAGTTTATTACTTCAAAATGTATATTAGCAGAAAAAACCTATGGCTTCTATAATGCTTATAACAATAGTGATTATTTTAAAAAGACAATAAGCTTCAAAGATGATAATAATTTTACCGGTTTGCATGAAGCAATTATCTTCTCAGAACAAACAGAACAATCCGAGATAGTTCAATCTGAATTAATGGCAATATTTAAAAAGGGAAATAAAGTGCCGTTTTCCATTGAGAAAATAAATATTTGTAAAAAAGCTGATGATCAAATTTATCGAGTTAGAAAATTTAGTAAGAAAGAATGTAATAAAAAATATCAAGATTTATTACCAAAAGATTTAAGTGATAAAAAATCTGAGAATATTTCTTCTCAAGATTTAAAAGAGGTAGTTGAAAAAAATCTTAATCAACCAACTAAAGCAGGAATTAATTCTAATCAATCTATTATTACTGATATTGGTAATATTGAAAATATCAAAAATGGTCAATCTAAAACCGAATCAGATTTGGTTAATAATTCTGATTTACAAAGTATTAAAGATGTCATTACTAATCAGCAACAAGATTTAAAAAATATTTACAAGCTCTCTAAAGAGCAAGAAGAAGATTTAATTCAATGTTCTCGGTTTGAGTCTTGTGAAGATTTTCTAGAAATCAACGGTTGCGAAGTAAAGGTATTTGAGAACTTTTTTAAGAATTAATTTGATAATAGTTTTTAACGGTTTCGCTTAGTAAATGATCGGGACATTCAATTATTTTTGGATATTTTTTATCTTGTTCTTTGATGGCACCATTTATTTTGTTATTACTATCATAATTAAATATCTTTAAATTATAATGCCACCATTCTCCGCGATATATTTCAAATCCTGAATCTATCATGATTTGTTTTAATATTTGGCGATTTTTTTTGGCTAATTCTGAAATTTTTGTTGAGTCATGATGAGATTCTTCAAGCATTGCATCAAATTCTGTTCCCATATCAAGTTCCTGATTGTTTGCATCTGTTAAAGTAAGATCAAGAGCAATTCCGCGAACATGAGTAGCGATGCCATTTTTGGGATGAGAAACAAATCCTCCTTTTACAAAATCAGGAAAATTATCAGCCATATAAGATTGAACTTTAAAAGGGCGAAAAGCATCCCATATTTTTATTTTGTAGTTTTTTTGTTGAGATAAATCAAGTGCTGATTGCAAAGCTAAAAAAGCATCTCGATGGATATATAAAAAAGGATGACTATATAGTTGAATTTGACAGAAATTGCTTGATGTTGCATATGGAACATAATCTATAAGCAGACTTTTTTGTGGAATAATTTTTATTAAATTATTTTTTTCTAAAAACTTTTCCTCAGTATATTTAAATTCTTTTGAACTAATTTCTATATTCATTGTTTTAAAAATTAAAATGGTTTTAGAATTACTAGGCTAACAATTGCAATCATAACAACTGTTGGTACCTCATTGACTATACGAAAAAATTTCTCAGAATATTTATTTTTTCCATTTGAGAAGTTTTTACGACACTTGCTTAAGAAGGCGTGGAAAATAGCCAAAACAAAAGTTAGGGTAATCTTAATATGAAGCCATTTTGAACCCTCAAAACCTATCTGAAATGCTAAGTAAAATCCAAAAATAAAACTTGCAATCATGGCAGGATTCATAATATATCTAAGCAGTTTTCTTTCCATTTCTTGGAAAATTTTATCAGTATCTGATTGATAAATAACGCGCGTGTGATATACAAATATTCTAGGCAAATATAATAATCCAGCCATCCATGATATTACTGATATTATGTGCAATATTTTTATAATATCATAGGTTTCTATTTCAATCATAATTAATAAAAATATTTGAAGGTTTTAAGTCAAAAAGCAGATTGTTCAAAATTAGATTTATGATAGTCTTCTTATGATGATTTTTCTATATTAAAACTTAATTGCAAAAATAAAAAAATTGCAAGTTTTAAATATCTCGAATATAGTATCTTTTATTTTTCAATAATACAATTTATAACTTTTAAATATTTAAAAAATTATTGCATGAAACTTCTTGCTTGTAATAGTAACAAAGGCTTAGCGCAAGAAATATCCAAATATCTAGGAATTTCTCTTGTAGATGCCGAAATAAAAAGATTTTCCGATCACGAAATATTTGTTGAAGTTAAGGAAAATGTTAGAGGTGAAGATATTTTTGTTATTCAATCCACTTCAAGTCCTGCCAATGATCATATTATGGAACTGCTTATAGTTGTTGATGCACTGCGTCGAGCATCTGCTAAAAGAATTACTGCGGTTATACCTTATTTTGGCTATGCACGCCAAGATCGTAAAGTAGCACCTCGAACACCTATTTCAGCAAAATTAATTGCTAATTTAATTACATCCTCAGGAGCTGATAGGGTCTTGACTCTAGATCTACATGCTGGTCAAATACAGGGTTTTTTTGATATACCGGTTGATAACTTATACGCTTCGCCAGTTTTTGTAAAAGACATAAAAAAAAATTATACCGACAAAGACTTAACCGTAATCTCTCCTGATGTTGGTGGTTTGGTTAGGGCAAGAGCAATTGCAAAAAAAATCAATGCTGAACTTGCAATTGTTGATAAAAGAAGACCAAAAGCTGGATTTAGCGAAGTCTTAAATATTATTGGTGAAGTTGATGGTAAAAATTGTATTATTGTTGATGATATAGTTGATTCTGGAGGAACTCTTTGTAATGCTGCTGAAGCTTTAATTGAAAAGGGCGCTAAATCAGTTTCAGCATACATTACTCATGGAGTTTTATCAGGAAAAGCTCATGATAGAATTGCAAATTCAAAATTAAGAAGCCTGGTAATCACTGATTCTATTGAGCCCTCCAGTTTAACTTTATCTACCAAGAACATAAAAGTTATGACTATCGCAAATTTGCTTGGTGAAGCTATTCGCAACATCTCTCAAGAAAAATCAGTTTCAACACTCTTCGATTAAAAGATTAATAATATGAAAAATTTTTTTAATGATAATAAACATAAAATAATTGATGCTATAACTTACTTTTCTTTTGCGGTAATGATTATTTTTTTGGTCTCTTTATTGGCTGATATTTTATATTATCCAAAACAGATGTTAAAAAGAGGTTATGAGATTGAATTATCAAAAGATGGCAAACCAATTGTTAAAAAAGAGGAAAAGCAATTGCCATTAATTGATTTAATGAAAATGGCTGATATTGATCGAGGTGCAAAAATTTTTAAAAAATGCTCCTCTTGTCACAATATTGGTAAGGGGGAGGGTGCAAAAGTTGGTCCAAATCTCTATGGTGTAGTTGGAAGGGCTAAGGGAGTTTTTCCAGGATTTTCATATTCAGAAGGTTTAAAAACTAAAGGTGGAATATGGGATCGTGAATCAATAAATCAATTTATCACCAAGCCAAAAGATTATATCTCTGGCACTAAAATGGCATTTGCAGGTTTAAAAAAGCCGCAAGATCGCGCTGATGTTATATTGTATTTAGAAAAACAACCTAAATAGTTTTTAATAATTTATATTTTTTATGGAAAGTTTTTTTGGAATAATTTTATCAATAGTTTTTGGAGCAATTTTTGGCTCATATGCCACTTTATTTGCCTATCGATTACCTAGGCAAGAATCTTGTTTTGGAAGATATTTTGGTCCTAAATCTCGTTGTCCTAAATGTGGTATTACAATTATCACTCGTGATTTAATACCCCTAATTAACTGGATCATAACTTTTGGAAAATGTAGAAATTGTAAAAATAAAATTCCTCGCATTCACCTATTTGTTGAGATTACAACCACTATTCTTTTTCTTATCTGCTATCTAAATTTTTCTTTTAGTGAAAAGTTTATAATATATGCCATGATATCTGTTTCCTTAGTAGTTCTGTTAGCTTGCGATATCACTCATAAAATTTTTCCTCAACCAGTTTTAATATTTTTGTTGTTTTTTATAACTATAGATCGCGTAATCGATGATCAGACAATTTTAAATATAATATATTCTGCTATTGTTGGAGTAATTATAGTGTCAATTTTTATCAAAATTTTTTCTGAAAAACTAAATTATTTTTTTAGTAATAAAACTCAGTTGTACGATTACTCAAAATTTATTTTAATAGCATCACTTGGTTTAAATTATTTAGAATTTCTATATTATTCAGTTGTTGTGATGGTTATATTAACATTCTTGTCGGCTATACATATTATTGGAAAGAAAAATCCCTTGAACTTTGGTTATGTCTTTATAATTCCTTATATTTGGACAATTTTTTTAATCAACAATTAAATAACAGCTTCATGAAAGATTATAAAGTAAAAGATATTTCTTTAGCAGAATGGGGTAGAAAAGAAATATTGTTGGCAGAAAACGAAATGCCTGGTTTAATGGCGCTTAGAAAGAAACACGAAAAATCCAAGCCACTTAAAGGTGCTAGAATTGCAGGCTGTCTTCATATGACGACTGAAACCGCGGTTTTAATTGAAACTCTTACATGTTTAGGTGCAGAGGTGCGCTGGAGTTCTTGTAATATATTTTCTACAGTAGATCAAGCAGCTTCAGCAATAGCTAAAGCTGGCATTCCAGTTTTTGCTTGGAAAGGTGAAACCGAAGAAGAGTATCAATGGTGTATAAATCAAACGATTATTGGTAAAGATAACTGGACTCCTAATATGATTTTAGATGATGGAGGAGATCTTACTAAAATTATCCATGAACAATTTCCTCAAATTATAAAAAATGTTAAGGGGCTTTCCGAAGAGACTACAACAGGGGTAGCAAGGCTTTACCAAATGGAAAAAGAGGGAAAGTTAAAAGTTCCAGCTATTAATGTTAATGATTCTGTAACTAAATCAAAATTTGATAATATTTATGGTTGCAAAGAAAGTGTTATTGACGGTATAAAACGTGCAACAGATATAATGATAGCTGGGAAATTGGTTGTTGTTTGTGGTTATGGTAATGTTGGAAAAGGTTGTGCCGAGGCTTTTAAATCTCAGGGTGCTCGTGTTGTTGTTACTGAAATTGATCCAATATGCGCTCTGCAGGCTGCAATGGCAGGTTATCAGGTTTTAACTTTAGAAGATGTGGTCTCTCGAGCTGATATTTTTATAACTGCAACAGGTAATTTGGATGTAATAACTATTGATCATATGCGCGCCATGAAAGATTGTGCAATAGTTGGAAATATTGGTCACTTTGATAATGAAATACAAGTTGAACCCCTTAGAAACCTTAATTGGACAAATATCAAACCACAAGTTGATCAAATTAATTTTCCTAATCAAAAGAGAATAATACTTCTTGCTGAGGGTCGTTTGTTAAATTTAGGATGCGCTACTGGACATAGCGCTTTCGTAATGTCAACAAGCTTTACAAACCAAGTTATGGCTCAAATTGAATTGTGGCAAAATGGTTCGAAATATCAAAATAAGGTTTATGTTTTGCCAAAAGAGTTAGATGAAGAGGTTGCTTTTTTGCATTTAGATAAATTGGGAGCAAAAGTAACAAGACTCTCTAGTAAACAGGCTGATTATTTAAATGTTAAAGTTGATGGACCATTCAAAACCCAAGAATATAGATATTAAATAAATAATTATTTTAAAATGGAAAAATTTCAAATTACAAAACAAGGTTATGAAAAATTAAAATCTCAAATTGAGAATTTAAAAAATATTGAAAGACCAAATATTATAAAACAAATTGCAGTGGCTCGCGAACTTGGAGATTTACGCGAAAATGCTGAATATCAAACGGCAAAAGATAGACAAGGTTTTATCGAGGCACAAATTTCTGATCTTGAAGATAAATTTTTACGTGCTGAGATTGTTGATATATCAAATGAAAAAAGTACTAAAATAAAATTTGGAGCAACTGTAACCTTAGAAAATACGACTAACAATAAAAGATTTGCATATAAAATTGTAAGTGAATTTGAATCAGATATTGATAGTGGCTTGATTTCTAATGTGTCTCCGGTTGCAAGAGCTCTAATTGGTAAAGAAGCTGGAGATGAAGTAGAAATAAAAACACCAAGTGGAATAATTTCTTATGAAATAATTGCAGTTGATTATAAGTTGTAGTTAGTAATTAGTTTGATTTAAAAAATTAAGTGGAAAAATATTTTTAGATTTTTAAAAATTGTTTAGCGTTATACAGAATTATTTTTTGAATCAAATAATTTCAAAATGAGAATATTTATTTTTTTTAAATAAAATAATTTGACATGTAACTAAATAACAATAATTCTATCTGATAAATAATTCTCAAAAAGAATTTCCAATCAAGTTTCCTAACAAAAAATATTAATATAAAATTTATTATACTAAAGTTTATGAAAAAAAATTTTTCTTCTAAAAAATCAGCTTTCTCACTAATAGAGCTTTCTATTGTGTTGATAATTATAGGTTTGTTGATTGCCGGTATTACTGGTGGTGCTAGTTTAATTAAAAGCTCTGAAATGCGTTCGGTAATGGGTGAGGCAAGAGGCTATTCCGTTGCTGTAAATGCTTTCTTTACTCAATTTGATGCTCTTCCTGGCGATATCTCAATTGCTACCGGATCTGTGAATAACATAACTGGTAACGCAAACGGTCAAATCCAGTATGGTACTGGAGAAGGTGTTGACGCTTGGTTTGATTTAAGAAATACTGGTGCTATTGATAACACTCTGACATACCTTGCGATTTCTGGAGCACAAGCGCCAGGAACAAACATACCAGGTTCAAAAGTTAAGTCTGCAGGATGGGCGTTTGACTACAACAGTACAACAACATTCAATGTCGTTGTCCTTACCGGTACCACTGTTGCAGCTGATGCTACTAACACTCTTGTTAATGGAACTATCAAAAGTTCTGTGGCCATAACCGCTGCTGATGCCGCTTCAATAGATTCAAAAGCTGATAATGGTATAGCTAACTCTGGAAATATTCAAGGAATTAACGTTACTGGTACAGACTGTTTCAACGGTACTGCTTACAGCGTTGCAAACTCTGGTAAAAGATGTCCATTACAGTTCCGTGTTGATGTGAGTTCGTAAAACCCTTTAGTATTAATTTAAATTTTTTATACCCTTACTACATTATTTGTAGTAAGGGTATTTTATTTTGTATCTATGGAAGAAAGATTATCGAATTCATTAATAAAATTTTTGGTGCCAGTATTGTCACTGTATGGTATCTTCTTCTTATGCGATACATTTTTTATTAGTGGCTTATTTGCAATAGTATCATTTCTGGTTATAGCTTCCTTTGTTGTAATAATTTACTTATTTGGCAATGCTTCTTTTGTATATTTAGATAAGTTATTTTACCTAGAAATTTTATTATTTTTATTTTCAATATTTTTTGCCATTTATTTGATTGTAATATTTCTATCTATAACTGGTTCTTTTTATATTTACTAAAATATCTCTGCACAATTATGTTTGCAAAGTTTTTGGATTGATTTTGAAGCGCTTTCTAAGCATCTTTGTGTCCAATACCATTTCCAGAATTAAACTAATCACACCTACAAATTCCAAAAACAATATCATTTGTTAATTTACTTACAAATTCACAAACATTATTTTGAAGATTTTCCAAAGTTTCAAACAATTGTATGAGTAAATTTGGTTAATAATTTACTTATATTAATCTGTTAAAATAATTTATAAAAGTGTGATTAGTTTAATTATGGAAATGGTATTATTCATTCGCGCTAAAGCGAGCGAAACGAACCTCGGCCGTATCGATATAAGACTTCATTTTTTAAAGATTTTTATCTTAAAAATCGTGTCGTTGCCATAGGGCACGACTGGCAAAAATATTTTCTTATAATTTTATTTAAAGATGGGATTTGGTATTAGATTTAAAAATTATATTTCTGAAGGTCTTACTATATCTGTTGCAAAATGTTTTATCCCTAATTTTGAAAGCTCTCTAATTCTATTAATGTCATTTACAGTCCAAGCTAGAATCTGTATTTCTCTGAATAAATTAATATTTTTTTGATTAATTATTTTATGATCTATTGATAAAAAATTGATTTTATTTAAGTTGGCAAATTTTCTTAATTCTTTAATTTGTTTTGAGTTATCACAAACAATTACTAATTTTGTTTTTTTTGAAAAGGTTGAGGTTATATTGTGGAAGATCTCTTTTAAATTTGAATATTTGGTTATGTATGGAGCGAAATATAATTTTTCATATTTAATATTTGCTTTATTTATATCTTTTTTTAGTAATGTTAAAATTTTTTTGACATTTTTTAAATTCATATTTTTAAAATCAAGCCAATATTCAAGATCATTACCATAGATTAAGAATTCATTAAACCTATTTAGTTGGTTTGAAGTTTTTAATTTGGGTTTATCATGGTTTATTAGTAATTCATTTTTAAATAACCATATATCAAATTCAACTGCTCTAAAGTTATTTTTAAATGCATTTTTAATGCTTTTCAATGAATTTTGAGGAATTAATTTTGTGTGATAACCTCTGTGAGCAAATAACTTAATCATATTTTATGAAAAATTATATTATTATCGAAACTACTTATCCAAATAAATCTAAAGCTAAAGATTTAATAAGCGATATTATTGGTAAAAGACTTGCTAGCTGTATACAGCTCACTGAAATTGAATCCAATTATATTTGGCAAGAAAAAATTATAAATGAAAAAGAAATATTGCTGAGAATAAAAACCACCAAATCTAATTGTGATAAAATTTCAAAAATAATAAAATCATCACATCCTTATCAAATACCTGAAATAGTAGTAATTAATTTTATATCAAATAATAAAGATTATTCAGATTGGATGAGTCTAAATTTACTAGATAATAAATAAAGCTAGTAATTAAAATAATAATTTTTATTCTATTGTTTACTAAATAAATATCCTTAAGTTAGCTTTGTGCTTATAGTTTTTATAAAACTTAAATAAACTTGAGTATATAGGTATCCTCCAAAAATAAGATCTGGAGCTAGTGCCTAAGGAGAAATAAAAATATATCAAATCATAAGATTCAATTTACATTTTATTTGTATTGAATTGGTTATGATATAGATGGACAGTTTTTAAATTTGTTAATTTTCTATGAATGCGCTATCGCAAATCAACTTTCTCATTGAATTTTTTAATTCTAGTTTTTTAAGATGCCAACATGCTTGATTTTAAAAATCTTTTAAAAAGTCTAGAATCGTAAAATCTTCTTAAAAAATTGACTTGTGGTTGTGCTAAGATACATATTGTTACTTTAATTATAATTTAATTATCTTGTCCTCAATTACAAATAAAAGAGGCGAAATGACAAACAAAATAATATTAATTGATGCGGCGCATCAAGAAGAAAAGCGTATTGCGGTTCTAGAAAATGGAGTTCTTCAAGATTTTGATCGAGAAGCTATAGCGATAAAGCAAATAAAGGGAAACATATATTTATCAAGAGTAACCAGAATTGAACCATCTTTGCAAGCTTGTTTTGTTGATTATGGTTCTGATAGACACGGCTTCTTACCCTTTGCCGATATTCATCCTGACTATTACCAAATATCCGAAACTGAGAGACAAAAATTACGTGATTTAAACAGCAATCTTAATAATAACAAGAATGATGACGAAGATCAAAGTCATTACAACCCTCAAGTTAATAAAACGCCAGAATTAAATTCTGAAGAATATAATGATGAATCAATAACAACAGGATCGTATTCTGTTGAAGAAGAGGTTGTAGGGTATAGAGGCAACATTCATAATATTTATAAGAGATATCAAATCCAAGATGTTATAAAATCTGGTCAGTTAATACTTATCCAAGTTGTTAAAGAAGAAAGGGGAAATAAGGGTGCTTCGATGACAACCTATATTTCAATCGCAGGTAAATATTGCGTCTTAATGGCCAATACTCCAAATAAAGGAGGCGTATCTAAAAAAGTTGATAACTTTCGTGATCGTAAGAATCTTAAGTCAATTTTAAACGAAGTTAATTTAGGGGCTGATCAGTCAATAATAATAAGAACTGCCGGCGTTGGGAAGAGGCCAGAAGAAATAAAAAGAGATTGTGAATACTTGAATAGGCTATGGGAAAATATTAAAGAAGCCGTTACCAACTCTAAATCTCCAACTTTTATTCACGCCGAAGACGATGTAATCAGAAGATGTATAAGAGATATTTATAACGAAAATGTTAGTGAAGTTGTGGTTGAAGGTAATGAAGCTTATAGCGTGGTAATGAGTTTTGTAAAGCTCACCATGCCAAATATTGCGCATAATATTAAAATCTACGATGAAAGAGTTCCGATATTTAATAAATTTAGAGTTGAACAGCAAATAAATTCTTTATATGAAAAACAAATTAATCTGCCATCTGGTGGATCTATAGTGATTGATCATACAGAAGCTTTAGTGGCAATTGATGTTAATTCTGGAAGAGCCACTAAAGAAAGTGGTGTTGAGGAAACTGCATATAATACCAATCTAGAAGCTGTTAAAGAAATTGCTCGTCAGCTTAGATTGAGAGATCTTGCTGGTTTAATTGTAATTGATTTTATTGATATGTATGATCAAAAAAATCGTCGCAACATTGAAAGGGCTCTAAGAGATGAGTTGCAGAATGACAGAGCAAGAATACAGTTGGGTAGAATTAGTGTTTTTGGCTTGCTGGAAATGTCGCGTCAACGTCTTGGAGCTAGCTTCTTTGAAACTATTACTGAGCCTTGTAAAAGTTGTGGTGGAACTGGGTATATTCGTTCTGTTGAAATTCTTGCGGTTAGTATTTTAAGAGCGATACGTTATGCTTGTTCTGATAAACAGGCTGGTGTCATATATATATATACCAGTCCAGAAACAATTTCTTACATTATGAACTTTAAAAAAGCAGAAATAATTTCCACTGAAAAAAATTATAATGTTCATATTTTTATGCATCCTGATTCTGAAGTGGGTTCGCAAGGTTTTAATATTAAAAAAAGAAAATCTCTATCAGATGATGAAAGAAGAGAAATAGAAATGCAGGTAAAAACCGGCAAAGTTAATCAACTAGAAATTCAAAAAAATTATTTTGAGAGTTTTGGTGAAGAGGAAAAAGTTAGTCATCATAACAATGATCACCATCATAATCATCGTCATAATAATAGTGGAAATTGGAATAATAAAAAATCTCATCACGATAAAAAAAGAAACCGCTATGATAAAAAAAGATTTGATAATGGGAATTTGGAAAAGAAGAAAAAATCTTTTTTAGATTCTTTGCTTTTTTTTCGCAAAGATTAAATATAAAAAACGTTATAAATTATAAGGGCTAATATCAAATCCAATCTTTAAATATTCAATAGGATATTAAAATTCTAACTTCATATTTTTGGTAAAAAAATCTTCAAAAAGCCTCAGCTCTATGGATATACAGCTTCATTTTTTAAAGATTTTTATCACCAAAATCGTGTCGTTGCCCTAGGGCACGACTGGCAAAAATATTTTGTTATAATTTGATTTAAAGATGGGATTTGGTATAATTCACACAAAATAAACCAGCCACTAACACTAGAAAACACTAGCTGTAATACAAGATAATAACAAGAAAATAATCAAGGGAAACTACAAAAATTTAAATGAATTTCTAAATGGGATTTGCGACAGGGCCATACGCTATCAATAGCAATTTTTTTGAAGTAATGAAAAAATTGTATTCTTCCAGAGCCCTTACATTTTCCAATTCCTTCAATACCAAGACCATCTTTATACGAAGTATCTTTTGTAAGAAAGGCTTTAACTTGCTCATCTCCAAGTCCGACTCCATTATCAAAACATTTTAACGAAAAATTTATTTCGTTCTGACCAGAATCTTCATCAAAAAAATCCACCTAAAATGAAACATTGAGATCCGATACATCTCCAAATCTAGCCCTTCTAATAAGAAATGAATCTATCGTATTTGAGAAGAGTTCATCAATAACGACATAGTGGCTAGTATTGATTTTTGTATTCTTTAGGCTCCCCATTATATCTAGTGTCATGTAATTAAACTATTAAGTATTTCAAAGAAATCTTCTGCATTATTGTTGATAATAAACTTTATTGCATTTTCTTCTATTTTCCATTATTTTCTTTAATCTTCGTCTATAATTACAAATTTTTATCAATTTTATGGCAAAAAAATCCAACACGGTTTCGCAAAATAGATCAGGAAAAACTGGTCGCTTTGTAACGGAAAAATATGCAAAAGCACATCCATCAACCACTGTAACAGAAAAAAACAAAAAACCGTCAGGCAGTAAAAAGAAGTAAATCCAATTTTTATTTTAGCTCCAAAAATGGGCTTGTGTTATGACCAATGAAATAATGACAGTTAAAGAGCTGTCTGAGTATTTAAAAATTGCTGAGAAAACGGCTTATCGCCTCGTTTTGAACAAGAGGGTGCCTGGTTTTAAAATTGGGGGTTCATGGCGATTTCGTAAAAGCGAGATTGATACTTGGATCAAAGAACAAGAGAAAATAAATAGGTAGGATAATGGTAAAGTTTACTGAAGATTCCAGAGTTAAAATCCCAACAACACTTCATCTAATACGTCTTGGATATGGCTATCTTTCTAAAGAAACAAGCAAATGGGATGAAGCCACTAATATTTTTCCTGAACTTTTTAAAGAAAGTATCGTTAAAATTAATGAAGGAATAGAAGAAGGTGATGCTCAAAGGCTTTTGGAAGATATAAAATTAAGCCTAGAAAACGAAGACCTTGGTAAGGCTTTTTATGAAAAACTCATAGCAACTTCTGGATTAAAACTAATCGATTTTGCCGATTTTAACAAAAACCGCTTTGATGTCGTTACCGAGTTACCTTGTAAAAATGGTGATGAAGCATTCCGCCCTGATATAACTTTGCTTGTGAATGGTATGCCTCTTGTTTTTATTGAGGTTAAAAAGCCAAATAACAAAGAAGGAATTATTGCTGAAAGAAACCGCATCAACAAACGTTTTCAAAATCCTAAGTTCAGAAGATTTGTAAATATCACACAGCTCATGGTTTTTTCCAACAATATGGAGTATGACGATGAGCAGATTGAGCCATTGCAAGGAGCGTTTTATGCTTCTCCTTCATACCATGAGCCTAGTTTTAATTATTTTCGAGAAGAAGAAGTTTTTGACTTACCATCACTGCTAAAGCCAGAAAGCGAAGAAATTGAGAATTTGGTGCTTAAAGATAACAGCTTAAACATAATAAAGCACAGCCCTGAATTTATCACAAACAAAGATCCAAATACTCCAACCAACAGAATCTGCACATCTTTATTTAGCAAGGAACGCTTGGCATTCGTTTTAAAATATGGCATAGCTTATGTGAACGAAAGTAATGGCATAGAAAAGCATGTGATGCGCTATCCTCAGATTTTTGCGACTAAAGCGATCGATCAAAAATTAAGCGAAGGAATCAAAAAAGGAATTATATGGCACACTCAAGGAAGCGGTAAGACGGCTTTGGCTTATTATAATGTTCGTTATCTCACAGATTATTTTCAGAAAAAATCGGTAATTCCAAAGTTCTATTTTATTGTTGATCGAATTGATTTGTTAACGCAGGCACATCGTGAATTTTCAAGTCGTGGTTTAGTGGTTCACACCATCAATTCACGCGATGAATTTTCCAAAGATATCAAGACAACAAAAGTAATTCATAACAATTCAGGCAGACCTGAAATCACAGTTGTAAACATACAGAAATTTGAAAATGATTCTGATGTTGTGAGTTCAAAGGATTACGATGTAAATATTCAGCGGGTTTATTTCCTTGATGAAGTTCATCGCAGCTACAATCCCACAGGAAGTTTCTTGGCAAACTTAAGCCAGTCAGATGCCAACGCCATAAAAATTGGTCTGACTGGAACACCACTTTTAGGTAATGATTATAATTCAAAATCTCTCTTTGGAAACTATATCCACAAATATTATTACAATGCTTCAATTGCCGATGGCTACACTCTTCGATTGATTCGAGAAGAGATTGAAACCTCTTACAAAATGCAATTAAAGCAGCTTCTTGATTCGATAGAAGTTGAGAAAAACGGACTGGAAAGAAAATTTGTTTATTCACATCCAAAGTTTGTTGAGCCAATGCTCGACTACATAATCAAAGATTTTGAAAATAGCAGAATTGCTTTTGGTGATAATAGCATTGGTGGAATGTTGATTTGCGACAGCTCAGAACAAGCTGAAGAGATGTATAAAATTTTTGAAGAAAAATATCTGGGCAAATCTTCAGAAGGTCATAAAGTAAAATCAGCCGCTTTAATCCTTCATGATGCTAATGATAAGGACACACGCAAAGAACAGGTAGAGTCTTTTAAAGCAGGAAAAATCGATTTTCTGTTTGTTTACAACATGCTTCTCACTGGCTTTGATGCCAAACGACTCAAGAAACTTTATCTTGGGCGCGTGATAAAAAAACATAATCTGTTGCAGGCTTTAACAAGAGTTAACAGAACTTACAAAAAATTCCGCTATGGTTATGTGGTTGATTTTGCTGATATTCGCAAGGAATTCGACAAAACCAATAAGGCTTATTTTGATGAGTTGCAATCAGAGCTTGGAGATGAAATTGAACACTACTCAATGTTGTTCAAATCCAAAGAAGAGATAGAGCAAGAAATTGAAAAAATTAAGGATGTTCTGTTTCGCTTTAATTGCGAAAATGCAGAAATTTTCTCGCAGCAAATAACGGCGATTGAAGATAGAGAGTTGGTTAGATCAATTAAAAAGGCGCTTTCTGACTCAAAAAGCCTATACAACCTAATTCGTTTATATGGCCACTTTGATTTGTTAGAAAAAATCAATTTCCAAAAACTTGGAATTCTTTATCGTGAAGCAAGCAATCACTTAGATTTACTGAATTTTAGAGAAAATCTAAATAGCGGTGTTGATACAACAAACATCCTAAATGTTGCTCTTGAAGATGTAATATTCATGTTCCGCAAGATTAAAGAAGAAGAGCTGATTTTGGCAGATAAGCTAAAGAATATTTTACGCATCACTCGTGAAGCACTGGCTGCTAATTTTGATCAACAAGACCCACAATTCGCTACACTTAAAGAAGAACTTGAGCGACTATTCAAAAAGAAAAATCTTAACGAAGTTACTCAAGACGAAATGAATGAAAACATCGATATTTTAAATCAAATTCATGATCGAGTTAAAGAACTTAATCGTGAAAACGCGCTTCTTAAATCGAAGTATGGCAATGATCCAAAATATGCTAGAATCCACAAACGCCTTCTGGAGAAAGGAACTCTTACTGAACAAGAACGAAAAATTTTCGAAGCTCTAAGCAGAATAAAAGAAGAAACTGACGAGCAAGTTTTGCAAAACACTCAAATTCTAAAAAACGAGAGCTACTTCAACGCTGAAGTTGGAAGAAAGGTGATCAAGCAGTTTAGAGATCAAAGCATAGATTCGGTAAAATACATAAATGCCTTGGTGGTGCGCGAATATATGGATGAATTCAACGGAGGTATCCGCGCATGGTAACGCTAGATTTCGAACGTAAAACAAAAGAATTAATCGATGGGTTAAAAGGAGTTTGTGCTTCTTACGGGCTTGGTAATGATGGCAACGAATTTAAAATTATCACTCAGGTTTTTCTCTATAAATTTCTAAACGACAAATTCGCTTTTGAGATCAAAAAAATAGACAGCAAAATCAAAAACTCATCTCCTTGGGAAAAAGCCGTTGCAGCTTTATCAGAAGATGAATTTGAGATGCTAAAATTACAGCTTCCTGCAGATACTGCTCGCCTTAAGACTGAACATTTCATTTCAACTCTTTTTGAAAAACAAAACGAGCCAGAATTTGCAAAACTTTTTGATGATACACTGAGAGATATTGCAATTACCAACAACGATATTTTTTCGGTTAAAACCGATGGCGGCGCTAAGGTAACATTGTTTGATCGTGTAAGTGAATTTATCACCGACACCTCAAAGCGTGATGCATTTTGCCGCGCAATTATTAATAAGCTGATCGATTTTAGTTTTGAGAATATCTTCAGTCAGAAATACGATTTTTATGCCACGATTTTTGAGTATCTAATCAAGGACTACAATAAAGACAGTGGTGGCAAATATGCTGAATATTACACGCCTCATGCTGTAGGAAAAATTATGGCAGCAATTCTAGTGCCAAGTGAAGTTCAAGGAAAAGTTCAAAATGTTACCTGCTATGATCCTTCTGCTGGTTCTGGAACTTTGTTGATGAATATCGCTCACGCCATTGGTGAAAATAGATGCAGTATTTACTCGCAAGATATCTCTCAAAAATCATCAAGCCTTTTGCGCTTAAATTTGGTTTTAAATAATCTTGTTCACTCGATTCAAAATATAATCCAGGGCAACACTATGCTTCATCCTTATCACAGAGATGAAGGAAATACGCTAAAAAAATTCAATTACATCGTCTCTAATCCACCATTTAAAATGGATTTTAGTGATTTTAGAGATGATTTAGATTCTCCTGAAAATAAAGAACGCTTCTTTGCAGGCATTCCAAAAGAACCAGCCAAAGACAAAGAAAAAATGGCGATTTATTTGCTATTTATTCAGCACATCATTTTTTCTTTAGAAAAAGATGGTAAGGCTGCAATCGTTGTTCCAACTGGATTTATTACTGCGCAAAGCGGAATTGAAAGAAAGATTCGTGAAAAATTAGTTGATCAAAAAATGCTTGCTGGAGTTGTTTCAATGCCAAGCAATATTTTTGCAACAACAGGCACTAATGTTTCGATTCTTTTTATTGATAAGAACAACAAGAAAGATGTTGTATTGATTGATGCCTCAAAACTTGGAGAAACTGTTAAAGAAGGCAAAAATCAAAAAACAGTTCTGCGTGAAGATGAGGAAAATAAAATCATCAATACCTTTAATAAAAAAGATGTTATCGAGGATTTTTCTGTAGCTGTTTCTTATGACGAAATTAAAGCCAAAAATTATTCCTTAAGTGCTGGTCAGTATTTTGATGTAAAGATCGAGTATGTTGATATCACCAAAGAAGAATTTGATACCAAGATGAAGGATTTTAGTAATAATTTGGATAAGATGTTTGCCAAGTCCAAGACTTTGGAAGATGAGATAAAGAAGCAATTGAAGGGGTTGAAGTATGAATAATCTTCTGCCTTTCAAACTAGGTGAAATAACTAACAATTTTAATAATCTTAGGATTCCCCTATCGATGAAACAAAGGGAATCAATAGCAAAAGTTTACAGATACTATGGAGCTCAAGGAATTGTTGATTATGTCGATGATTATTTGTTTGATGGGGATTATATCTTGGTTGCAGAAGATGGAGAAAATTTAAAATCGCAAAAAAACAATGTATGCAACTATGTAAATGGAAAGTTTTGGGTTAATAATCATGCCCATATTATTAATGCAAAAAAAGGTCATGATACCAGATATCTATACTACAAATTAAATTTAGTAAACTTTCGTAATTATGTTACTGGATCTGCGCAGCCAAAGTTAACAAAAGATAATCTGAATTCCATTCTTCTTTATATTCATGAAGGAGAAGATCAAAAAAGAATTGGCGACATTCTTTCAGCTCTTGATACAAAAATTGAACTCAACAATCAAATCAACGCCGAGTTGGAAAAAATGGCAAAAGCCATTTATGATTATTGGTTTGTGCAATTCGATTTTCCCGATGCAAATGGTAAACCTTACAAATCGTCAGGTGGTAAGATGATATGGAACGAGCAACTAAAAAGAGAAATTCCAAACGAGTGGTTGGTAAAAACAATTGGTGAATATGCGGAGGTTAAAAAAGGAGATTTGATTACCGAAAAAGATGCAAAAAAAGGAGATATTAAAGTTGTGGCTGCTGGTATAGGTTTTTCATATTTTCATTCTGAACACAATAGAGATGAGAATACTATTACAATTAGCGGCTCTGGTGCTAATGCAGGGTTTATTAATTTTTGGAGAGAGCCAATTTTTGCATCTGATTGCATTACGGTAAGAGGAAAAAATGACGCTGATACAATATTGATACTGCATCACTTAAAGTTCATTCAGAATCACATATTGAGTCAAGCCACTGGATCGGCACAGCCACATGTCTATCCAAGCGATATTAAAATATTAAATTATGCAATACCTAGCGATTCTCTAATCAGCGAATTTAGTAGGTTAGTGATTCCAATGAACAAAAGAATCGCAAATAACTTAAAAGAAAATCAAGAGCTTGTAAAAATTCGCGATTGGCTTTTACCAATGTTAATGAATGGTCAGGTAAAAGTTTTATAGATTTAAAGGAGAAAATTATGCTTGGAAAACTAGAAAAAGTCGATCTCAAAACTATCTGGGAAAATGAAGCCTATAACTTCACGCCATGGCTTGCTCAAAAAGAAAATTTGGAAATGCTGGGAGAAGTGATTGGAATGGAGCTAGAACTCGAAGCTCAGGAAAAAGATGTAGGTCCGTTTAGAGCGGATATTTTATGTAAGAATACCGAAGATGAAAGCTTAGTTTTAATCGAAAACCAAATCGAAAGAACTGATCACAAACATCTTGGTCAGCTTTTAACTTATGCGGCAGGATTGCAATCAGTTGTGATTGTATGGGTGGCTTCAAAATTTACTGAAGAACATCGCAAAGCACTTGATTGGTTGAATGACATCACTGATGAAAGATTCAGCTTTTTTGGATTGGAAGTTGAGTTATGGAAAATTGGTAATTCGCCAGTCGCACCAAAATTTAACATCGTTTCTCAGCCTAATAATTGGAGCAAGACTGTAGCTAGGGCGGCAAAAAATCTTGATAACCAAGAAACAAGTGAAACTAAAGGTTTACAATATCGCTATTGGCAAAATTTTATTTCTTATCTTGAAAATTCTTCATCAAAACTTCGCCCACAGGCTCCAAGCCCAAAACATTGGTTAACTTTTTCTATTGGACGCAGCGGTTTTCATGTAAACGCACTTTTAAACACTGTGACAAACAGAATTGGTGTTGAATTGGTAATTGCTGATAAAGATGGGGAAAAAGCGTTTTATCACCTTCTTGCGGATGATAAAGAGGCAATTGAAAGGGAAATGGGAAGTGCTTTGGAATGGAGAGAAAATCCGGAAAAGAACAGATCGAGCATTCTTTTATTTTTTAACGCGAATCCAGCTGAAGAGCAAAAGTGGAATTTGCAGCATGATTGGCTTAGAAGCAGTTTGGAAAAATTTGACTCTATTTTCAGACAAAGGATAAAAAATCTAGAAGTAATTTAAAGATGACAAATCAGCTACTACTCAATCAAAAATATGAAATAGATGGTTTATTCTATTTGCCGTGGGGTGATTGCTATGGAAAATTAATCTTAAATCCAAACAGTTTGCATCTCGAACTTCTTAAGAAACTACCTGTAAAATATGATCAAAATCAATTTTTTCTAAATCGTGACTTTGTAATACGAGGAGAATCTTATTCTTATGGTAAAATATTAATACTTGATCCAATGGTCACTAAAGTTGCTACACTTAGTTCTTTTGTAGATGATGAGAAGTTGGTTAAAATAAATATTGTTTTCATGAATATTTTGTCTGGGGAGATAAATTATTCTGACTTGCCTCTTTTTAAAACTTTAAGGCTTTTTATAGATGGAACAAAAGAATGGTTAAAAAAGTCGGATCAAGAAGTTAGTGACGCATATGATAAAAAAGGCAATGCTACCTATGAAGTTTTTAATGTAAAAGTCGATAAGAATTTTACGGTAAAAAACGGCTATATAAAAACATCGACTGCAAATTTTTTATCTTTTGAAAAGAAAGATATAGAGGCTTACATCCAATTTGATTTTGAAGAAAAAAAATCAATGGATCAAATTAAAGAAATTTCATATCAATGGCAGATTTTCCAATCTCTTGTTTCTGGCTTATGCACAAAAAATACTAAGATTACTTTGCATAACGAAAATGTATTTCAAGCAGTTGGGGGCGAACAAATCACAAAAAAAGATACTGCGTTTTTATATTATGCCCAGAGAGATGACAGAAATTTTAGTGAGGAAATTTCTAATGTGACTACTTGGCATCAGAAGTATTTAGAAAACCTGAATTATTGTGAAGTTATCACAAAATGGTTCTCAAGAACTGAAGAAAAAAAGAGTATAGGTAACTTGTTTTATAGCGCATTATCGCAAGCTGTTTTTACTCAAGATAAATTTCTAAATATGGCAAAAGCTCTAGAAGGCTATTCTGATAGTAAAATCATTAAGTATATTAAAGATGATGATATTAAGAGCTTTAGAGAAGATTCTGAATTACAAAAGGTCTTAGGTAAATATATGAATAAACCAAAAAATTTCCTAAAAAAAATTAGTATAGAGAAAAACAGTCTTCAAGATAGGATAGAATTGCTCGTGAATGATCTTCCAAGAAAATTTTTAAATATGATTTGTTGGAAAAATATCGATGCATCTAGGATAGTAAAACTTAGAAATGACTGTTCTCATCAACAAGCTGGTGGTGTCGGTGACATAAGTTATGTAAGAGATTCAACTGAACTTTTCTATAAAATGATGTTTATCTTAATCTATATTCAATTGAGTGAACTAGGTATACCTGAGAATAATATAATTAATTTTATTGCAACTAACCAAGAATATTCGCCTATTATTTCAGATTATTTGCAACGCCCAAATAAAAATGGTTTAGAAGTTTAATATTTATTCTTCGGCAGTCATCATAACAATTTCAAACTCACCACGGGTTGCAACAACCTTCAGATTTTTTTTACCACACTCAAAATAGCCGGTGTATTTTTCATAATTATTAATCGGTTCGCGCTCAAGATTCAGAGTAAAAAGATTAACGCCAGCACGTTCAGTTCCTTTAAAATCTTTCAAATCATAAAATGATTTTTTGGCAGAGGTTGCTGACATTGAGTTGACTGCCTCTTCAAAAACATCGATCAGTTTTTCAATTTCCTGATCAGTGCATTTTTCATTTCTGACGTCCTCAATAAATCCTTTGTAAATTAATCGTTTCATAAACTTTTTTTAAAATTGGTAAAGTGTCGCGACACCAATGAAGGCTTCGTTTTAAACACTTATCAAGTGGAATGATTGAGAATCTTTACTTCGTGCAATGTTCCTCAAATTCCTGATTAAAATTGTCGATTTGGCGCAGGGTTTCTTCGCTCATCTGGTCGTATTCTTCTTGACTTAAAGTTATGGGATTTGCCCAGAGACAGAAGCTATTTGCGGATATATTTTTGCATCCTGCGCTTAACAGCAGAAATATCGTCATCACGGCGATTTTCTTGGCGTTTTTTTGATTCAATTGCATCAGTAAAATCTTCTTCGAGCTGTTTGGTTTTTTGAGATTTTTTGCCATAAAAGTTTCCAAGAGTAAAAATAGCGATTATTGCGCCAGAAATTGCTGCTAATCGTGCAAGTAAATTTGCGATCATTTTCTTTGTCTTAAAAGTTCGAGTAATCCTGAGCCAATAAGCGTTGCACCAACATAAATCATGGTGTCAGCGGAGTTATTCAGTTGATCAAAAGATGTTGCTGTGACATGGCGTAACCCATAAAGAAACAAGATAAATTTCATCAATGAGCCAACCAAAAGGCAGAATGCACCCGCAAGTCTTTTTGACGATTTGTTGCCGTTAAAATCTTCTAAAAATTTGCAAGCCATGGTTAGTCGGTTACTAATTCAAAATGTGGTAAGTCGTAAAAATTTTGATCTTTGAGATCGTTGTCGCAGTCCCAATCACCGCCCCAGCTAATTTTAATATTTAACATCTGAGCAATTCCCTGAACTCGGCCGGCAAAGTGGTAAAATCTATTTTTGTCATTCCAATCAACTGGCCATGGTGCAACATCAACTGCGAGTGATGGTGTTTTGTTGTGCATACCGCCTGACTTGATTTTTGATTTGCCGGCGTTGAATGCTTTTAGCTGATCTTCATCTGATCTGTAACCTTCAATAATTGTGCAATCGTAATGCTTGATCACCTCGTTAAAGAGCTTCTGTAAATCTGGGTGGCAAGTAGATAATTTTTTGAGTGAATCTTTTCCAAATTGGGGCATAAATTTTTCTTATTTGAGTTTGATATGATCGCCAAGAAGCGAGATGAATCCAGCAGTTAGAATAGTTACGAAGCCGATTACGATGCACTTAACGAGGATTCTAAAACTATCCTTCTTTGCCATGCGAAAAGCTCTGAGCAATTCACGCAAATCACGAATGTCAGTAGGCGCGTTTTCATCGTGAAGACCGAGCTCAGTTAATGCTTTTTTTGCGCCTTCTTTTGAAGCCTGCTCAAGCAGCAATTCCAATTCACATTTGGTGATGATGAATTCACCTTCGTCAGATTTTTTAATTTTATTCCACATCGGATAGTTTGATGATTGCAGTTACATTGGTGACAAATCCCTGATCATTAAGTGAGTGATTGACGCTTGTGATGATCCAGTTTTTGCCTTTGAGATATTTCAGATCGGTAAAAGTGATTTTGTTTTCAGCACTGAGATTTGGATTTCCTTGTGTTGAAAATGTTAAATTTTCTGCACCTCTTTTGAACTCAGCGAGTTTAGCTTTTGCAGCTTCAAGTGCTCTGTCAGCACTCACAAATTTATATCGCATCGTGTAAGCCGGATCGCCAGTTCCAGCAAAAACATCTTCTTCTTTTCCAGTAGCAAAATTATGCCATTTGGCAATTACCTTACCGAACTTTTCCATGTCAGAAACTCGCAATTTCCAATCAGAAATTTGCGTGGCAGAAAATTTTGTTGTTGGCAGCTCTTTGCCACTTTCTGAGATGCTTATTCCTCTCCTAAAAAATAGAAGCCTACCAAGTGAGAGCTTTACGAATGCACCATAATCCTTGGCCAAACTATTAAGAAACGAGATATCACTTTCATCAGTTTGATCTAATACCATTTCAACTTTCTAATTGATCATTAACAAAGCAAGTATTTTTTATAATTTCATTTCCTAAATTTCTAACAAACTTACAAACTAGATTTTCCAATTCCGTTAAAGTTTCAAACACTTTATTCTTAATAGTGTTATCCTTAATATATCTCCACAATCTCTCAACTAGATTAAGTTCTGGGCAATAAGGAGGAAGAAGAATTATTTGAATATTCTTTGGAATAATTAAATTCTTTGATTTATGCCAACCAGCTCCATCCATTATTAGAATAAAATCTCCTTTTATTTCTTTTGATAATTCTTTTAAGTAAACATTCATGCAGTCTGTATTAACATTTGGCAAAAGAATGGTAAAATGCTTTCCATTGTTATACCAAATCCCATCTTTAAATATTCAATAGGATATTCAAATTCTAACTTCATATTTTTGGTAAAAAAATCTTCAAAAAGCCTCAGCTGTATGGATATACAGCTTCATTTTTTAAAGATTTTTATCACAAAAATCGTGTCGTTGCCCTA
>CAMASZ010000002.1 GCA_945861125.1 Rickettsia typhi
ATGTGGTAAAATAAGTGGATCACAACTCGGAGTTAGTGGTCCTGCTGCTGGACTTGCCATAATTGTTTTTAACTACATTACAGCCCTTGGTTCATTTGAGAGTTTTCTTGTTGCAACAATGTTGGCAGGAATTATTCAAATAATAATGGGTAGCTTAAAATTGGGAACAATTGCCTATTATTTTCCTTCTTCGGTAATAAAGGGCATGCTTTGTGGTATAGGGATTATAATAATTATCAAGCAAATACCACATGCTTTGGGGTATGATACAAATATTGTAAAAGATTTTGAAAATTATCTAGATAAACCAATTACAGTAACATTTAATGAAACTATACAAAATCTTACTCCAAATGCAATTATTATCAGTATAATTTCATTAACAATTTTAATTGTTTGGGAAAGTTACATATCAAAAAAAATAAAAAAATTAAAAATATTACCAGCCCCACTAATCGTGGTAATTATTGGTATTGTAATGAGTAAATTTGTTGATCTTGCCAACCATCAAATTGTTCAACTTCCCTTATTTTCTAATGGCAAAGATTTTTTAGATCAAATAAGTAGACCAAACTTTGAAGCATTAAAAAATCCGGTAATTTATGAAATGGCTCTTGTAATTGCAATAGTTGCCAGCATTGAAACTTTGTTGTGTGTTGAGGCAACAGATAAACTAGATCCAATGAAAAGAATAACCCCGACAAACCTAGAATTAAAAGCTCAAGGCATATCTAATTTTTTATCTGGTTTATTTGGCGGATTGCCGATTACTCAAGTTATTGTTAGAAGTAGTGCCAATATATCATTTGGCGCTAGAAGTAAAAATTCAACAATACTGCATGGTTTTTTTCTGTTAGTATGTGCTGTTGCTATTCCAAACATATTAAACATGATTCCATTAGCAAGTCTTGCATCTATTTTGTTGATAGTTGGCTATAAATTAGCACATCCTAAAATATTTCTAAAAACATATAAATTGGGTTATGAGCAATTTATTCCATTTGTTACAACGATTATTGCCATGATAATCTTTGATTTATTAAAAGGAGTAATGCTTGGAATGTTAATATCAATAATATTTATTTTACTTCATAATTTTCGCAATGCTTATGAAAGAACTGTAGACCAACAGGGAAAAAATCATCAGCATTTTATAAATCTTGCAGAAGAAGTATCTTTTTTGAATAAAGGAGCAATTTTGCAACTCTTAAATGATATACCAGAAAACTCAAGAGTTACAATAGATGGCACTAGATCAAAAATTATTGATTATGATATTTATGAGATAATTAAAGATTTTCAAAGCAATGCAAAATCAAAAAAAATCGAACTTACCCTTAAAGGCATTAATCTTAACAAAATTTAAACAATTAATAACATGATAACTTTAACTAAAGAAAAAAGAGATAAATTAACCCCCAAAGAAGCAATCAATTATCTCAAGGAAGGTAATAATCGCTTTGTAACAAATCTAAAAGTCAATCGTAATCTTTTGCAGCAGGTCAACGATACTTCAGATGGACAATATCCATTTGCTTTTATTCTTAGTTGCATTGATTCTAGAACTTCAGCAGAGTTAATTTTTGATCAAGGATTAGGAGATATTTTTTCATGTCGAATTGCTGGCAATATACTAAATGAAGATATTTTGGGAAGTATGGAATTTGCTTGTAAAGTTGCTGGTGCAAAACTTA
Organism: Rickettsia typhi; assembly: GCA_945861125.1. Lineage (GTDB taxonomy): Bacteria > Pseudomonadota > Alphaproteobacteria > Rickettsiales > UBA1997 > CAILUF01. Next base: position 1,695 of record CAMASZ010000002.1, read on the forward strand.
TAATGGTTTTAGGGCACACTGAATGTGGAGCGATAAAGGGGGCTTGTGATCATATTAAAATGGGTAATTTAACTAAGCTATTAAAAAAAATTAAACCAGCAGTAAAGATTGCCGAATCCTCAAAAAACAAATATCGCAATGAAAATATTGTTGATGAAGTTTCTTCTTTAAATGTTAAAGAGGTTATGAAGCAAATTCCTAAAAAGAGTAAGATAATACAAGATCTGGTAAAAAAGAATAAAATAGCTCTAATTGGAGGAATGTATGATGTTTCTAGTGGGAAAGTTGATTTTTATTAGGTATAATCTAATATTGAAAAAGCTTGAGTAAATAATTATCTATAATTATATTTTTTTTCCAGTTAATTCTATTAATCAACCAAATCAATTCATTATGAAAGTATATTATGAAAGCGATGCTGATCTATCGATAATCCAAAATAAAAAAATTGCCATAGTAGGATACGGCTCTCAAGCTCATGCTCATGCTCAAAATCTTCGCGATAGTGGAGTTAAAGAAGTGAAAATTGCTTTAAGAGAAAACTCTCCTTCAATTAGCAAGGCTAGAAACGCTAATTTTGAAGTGTTATCAAATAAGGAAGCTGCTAAGTGGGCTGATTTAATAATGATTTTAACCCCTGATGAATTACAGGCAGAAATCTATAAGAACGATCTTCGCAAAAACATGAAAAATGGTTCCTCTTTGGCTTTTGCTCATGGTTTAAATATTCATTTTAATCTTATTAAGCCAAGAAGCGATCTAGATGTTTTTATGATTGCTCCTAAGGGTCCCGGGCATACTGTTCGTGGTGAGTATTTAAAAGGTGGTGGAGTTCCTTGTTTAGTCGCTATAGCCCAAAATAATTCAAACAAAGCTTTGGATACAGCTTTATCTTATGCTACTGCTATCGGCGGTGGTAAGTCTGGAATTATTGAAACCACCTTTAAAGAAGAATGTGAAACCGATCTATTTGGGGAGCAGGCGGTTTTGTGCGGAGGAGTAACCGCTCTAATTCAGGCGGGATTCGAAACTTTAATTGAAGCTGGATACGCTCCTGAAATGGCTTATTTTGAATGTTTGCATGAAATGAAGCTTATAGTCGATCTTCTTTATGAAGGAGGGATTTCAAATATGCGTTATTCAATTTCCAATACTGCAGAATATGGCGATCTAACAAGGGGACCAAGAGTTATTAATTCTAAAACCAAAAAAGAAATGCAAAAAATCCTAAAAGAAATTCAATCTGGGAAATTTGTGCGCGAGTTTATGAAGGAAAACAAGAGCGGTAAAGTTAAATTTGAAGAGTTAAGAAAAACTGGTAGATCTCATCCAATAGAGTCCACTGGTGAAAAATTACGTAGTATGATGCCGTGGATAAGTAAAAATAAACTGGTTGATAAAAATAAGAATTAATATGCTTCAATCACTTTCAATCATTATACTTTCAGCTGGTAAGGGTAGTCGCATGAGATCGAATTTGCCAAAAGTAATGCACAAAATTGCCAATAAGAGAATGATTGATATGGTTATTGAGCAGTCAATAAATCTTAACCCGCGCGATATTACTATAGTTATTTCTGAAGATATAAAACCATTTGAGAATGAAATTATTGAGCATCACCAAAATTCTTTAAAAAATCACAAAATAAGTCTTCAATTTACAATTCAAAAAGAAAGATTAGGAACGGCTCATGCAGTGTCTTGCGGTATTAATCATTTAAAGAATTGTGACAAAAAATTAGGTGATAAAGTTTTGATTTTATATGGAGATACACCACTTATAAGCTCTGCAACTTTAAATAAAATGCTAGAAAATCTTGATCAATCTGGACTCTGTGTTTTGGCGTTTGAAAATGATGAAGAAAATAGCTACGGTCGTTTAATTTTAGATGATCAAGAGCATTTATTAAAAATTGTTGAATTTAAAGATGCAAATGATTCTGAAAGAAAAATATCTTTATGTAATTCAGGCGTTATCGCAATTGATGGTAAGCAATTAGAAAATTTAATTCCAAAAATTGATAATAAAAACTCAGCCCAAGAATTTTATTTAACAGACATTATTTCAATTGCTCAAAAACATGGGATCAAAAGAAGTTTTATCAAAACTAATAATTTGGAGGTTCTTGGGGTGAATTCAAGAAGTGAGCTTGCCAAAATTGAAAAAATTAAACAAAAGCAGTTAAGAAAAAAAATGCTCGAGAATGGTGTTACCTTAATAGATCCAAAGACTGTCTATTTTTCTTATGATACTGAAGTGGATTTTGATGTTATTATTAATCCTAATGTTATATTTGGAGCTAATGTAAAAATTGATAATAATGTTGAAATAAAATCTTTTTGCCATATTGAAGGAGCTCATATAAAATCAGGCTCAGTAATCGGTCCTTTCGCAAGAATTCGTCCACAGACAAAAATAGATGAAAATGTTAAGATCGGCAATTTTGTTGAAGTAAAAAAATCGACTATTAAAAAAGGAGCAAAAATAAATCATCTAAGCTATATTGGAGATTGTGAAGTTGGTGAAAATTCAAATATAGGTGCTGGAACTATTACTTGCAATTATGATGGTTATAATAAAAATAAGACTATTATTGGCAAAGATGTCTTTATTGGTTCAAATAGTTGTCTTATTGCCCCAATATCGGTTGGAAATTTAGCGGTAATTGGTGCCGGCAGTATTATTACTAAAAATATAAGCGATGGTGATTTAGCTGTATCAAGAGTTAAGCAAGATAACTTAAAAAATGGTGGAATTAAATACCATCAAAAGAAATTAAATAAAAATGATTAATCATTTAAAAAAAATAATTTTTTTAACATTTGCTTTAACTCCAAATATTTCATTTCCTCAGCAAAAAGAAATTTTGGAGGTTAATTATTTTGCCTCCTTAAGAGCAAATGAAACAAACATTCGCTCTGGACCTGGTCAAAATTATCCTATCAAATATACCTTTAAATTAAAAGGCATTCCGGTTCGTGTTATTAGTGAGTATGATAATTGGAATGAGATCGAGGATTTTGATGGTGAAAAAGGTTGGGTAACTCAAAGTCTATTGACTAAAAAAAGAACTTTAATTGTTAATACTGATAAGAGTTTTGTAAATATGCACAAGAAAGCTTCTGAAAAATCTAAAATTATTTATCGTCTCGAAAATTATGTAATTGGTGACTATCTAAAATGTAATGAAAAATGGTGTGCTATAAAAATTAACAATAATAGAGGATGGGTTGATAAAAAAGAATTATTTGGCGCTGATCGCGACAAAAAAGATATTGATATAAAAGATAAAAAAAATATCGAAAAGAATTCGCTTAATGAGGAAAGATTATAGTAAAGCAAATTCTTTGTTTTTTACCATGCATTCAGAATTAATCTAATCTGGTTAGTTATTATACCAAATCCCATCTTTAAAAGTTTTAAAAAAATTAAAATTCTAACTTCATACTTTTGGTACAAAAATCTCTAAAAAATTTTTCAGTCGCGCTAAAGCAAGCGACACGAGCCTCAGCTGTATGAATATACAGCTTCATTTTTTAAAGATTTTTATCTCAAAAACCGTGTCGTTGCCCTAGGGCACACTAATAAAATATTTTGTTACAATTTTATTTAAAGATGGGATTTGGTATTAGTAGAAATTGTTTTAAGTTGACCTCGATAAAATTAATCTCTAATTGAGTTTAATCTAGTTTTTTTGCCTCTTGTTGGATCGAAATAAATTAATATTGGAGCAGATATATAAATTGATGAGTAAGTCCCTATTAATATCCCAAAAAAAGTTGCGACACTAAAGCTAAATAGTACATCACCTCCAAATATTATTAGTGCAAGCAATGATATTAGGGTAGTGCTTGCTGTTAGAACTGTTCTACTTAAGGTGGAATTGGTGCTTGAATTTATTATTTGTGATAAATTAGTTTTTTTATATTTTCTCATATTTTCTCTAATTCGGTCATATATAACTACTGAATCATTTATAGAGTATCCTATTATAGTAAGAATTGCGGCAATGGAAGTTAGATTAAATTCTAGTTGAGTAATAGCAAAAAACCCTAAAGTAACTATGGCATCATGAACTAATGCAAAAATTCCGCCCAACCCAAATTGCCAGTCAAAGCGAATCCAGATATAGATCATTATAAAAATAAAAGAAAGAAATAGTGCAAAAAAGCCTTTATAAATTAATTCAGAACCAATTTGTGGACCAACATAGTCAATTTTTCGATACTCAATGTTTGAGAAATTTTGTTGAAGAATTTTCTGAATAGATTTTACAACCAATGACTGTTCTTGATTACTTTTAGAGATCCTAATGAGAATATCTTTTTCTCCCGAGCTTTGGATTTGAACGTCTTTAATTTCTGAAGAGATAGTATTTCTTATTTTTGATATATCCACATTATCTTCAAATCTGGCTTCAATTAATATTCCGCCTGAAAAATCAATTCCTAAATTTAAACCTCTAGTAAATATGGCAATTAATGAAGCAATAATGCAAAGAATAGAAAAACCGATTGCAATCTTATGAATAGACATAAAATCAACCTTAGTGTTGCTAAAAAGAGATCTTATTTTGGTAAGTAATATCATTTTTGCTTGAGATATAAGACTATTAAAAAATAACTATATCGAAATTTAAAATTGTGGCAGTTTTTAGTAAAATCAATAGTCTTATGAAGTTTTGTTATTTGTAATAAAAGAATTTTAAGATACTGATCAGGAAAAATTTAGATCAAACCCTTTTAGAAAACTTTAAACTTGATGTAAAATTTAGTTAGCTTGTTTACTTTTAATTTTACGAATTTGTAAGGATAATTTATTCAATTTGCGAGAAGCAGAATTTAGTTTCATTACTTTTTTGGTAACTCCTCTCATAATCTCTGGCTCTAGAGATTTGAGAGCTTCGCGAGCTTTTTTTTCATCACCACTTTTAATTGCTAAATCTACTTTTTTAATAAAAGACCTGATACGATTTATTCTTGAAGAATTAACTATATTTTTTCTTTTACTTACTCGATTAGCCTTTTGTGCCGATTTTGTATTAGCCATAGTTTGTGTTTATTTGTTATTTTTTAAAAAGAATTCAATAGACTATAGGTTTTATTGCTATTTAGCAAGATATTTTCTTCTGATTTGCCATATAAGGTTGTAATTCTTTTGGAATATCAATTGAGCCATCGCTATTTTGATAGTTTTCAAGAATTGCAATTATTGTTCTTCCAACCGCAAGCGCTGAGCCATTTAGAGTATGGGCAAAATAAATCTTGCCATTTTTTGACTTATATTTAATTGAAGCTCTTCGAGACTGAAAATCTCCACAATTAGAGCAACTAGATATCTCCCGATACTTATTTTGTGAAGGCATCCAGACCTCAATATCATATGTTTTTTTTGAACAAAATCCAATATCTCCAGTGCAAAGAATTATTTTTCTAAATGGCAATTCGAGTTTTTTTAATATTTCGCAAGCAATTGAAGTCATTCTATCATGCTCATTTTCTGATTGATTTTCTGAGGTAATTGAAACTAGTTCAACTTTTTTAAATTGATGTTGTCTTATCATGCCCCTAGTATCTTTGCCAGCTGAACCAGCTTCTCTGCGATAACAAGGAGTATAAGAGGTTAGTCGAATTGGAAGATCATCTTCATTGATAGTTTTTTTTGCTAAAATATTTACCAATGAAACTTCTGAAGTTGGAATTAACCAATAACCATCATTGGTTGAAAAGGCTTCCTCTGAAAATTTTGGTAACTGCCCAGAGAATTTCATTGCTTCACTTTTTACTAAATTGGGAGGTGAAATTTCTTTGTAACCATTAGCTAAAGCTATGTCTAACATAAAATTTGAAAGAGCTCTTTCTAAACGAGCTAAATCTCCCATCAAAGTTGAAAATCTTGCTCCAGACATCATTGCTGATTGTTCAAAATCAAGCATATTAAGCTTCTCTCCTATTTCTTCATGAGATAAGGGGGTAAATGAAAAATTTTTAATTATACCAAATTCTTCAATAACTTTATTATGATTTTCGTTATTACCAATTGGAACGTCATCAGCTGGTATATTGGGAATATTTAATAAAATGTTATTTAATTTTTCTTCTACTTCAAAATTATTTTCTGCTTCATGCAATAATTGATTGATTTGTTTTGATTCTTCGAGAAAAGGTTCAACATTGCCGTTATTTCTTTTTACTTCTGCGATATCTTTAGCAATCTTGTTTCTTTTTGATTGCAATTCTTGGATAAAGAAAATTTTTTTCCTTTTTTCTTCATCAAGCAACAAGATTTCTTTAATATTTGGATTGATATTACGAGAAAACATAGCATTGTTAAACTTTTCACTATTATCACGAATCCACTTAATATCTATCATCTTTTTAAAATAATTGTTTAAAGAAAATAATCAGTTGATTTAAAGATCACAAATTCTGTAGAATTAAATTTTTAAAACTTGTACTAAAACCATCTGAAAAAATTGGAGTCAAATTTTGTTGCTATGGTATAATACCAATTATCTTTTTAAAATAAACATTTTTCACAAAAATTTTTAGATAAAAAAGTTAAAAAATGAAATGCTGTATACCCATACAACACGAGGCCCATACAAAATAAATCCTTCTAGCTTTTTTAGCAAAAATTTTAAAGAAGATGTTTATAAAACTCTTTAGTATAATTTAAAATGATAATTGGTATAATACCATTTCCATCATAAAATGAATCATTTGCAAATAACAAATTAAGTTTCATCTTTTTGTTTTTGGCTAAAAATCTCTAAAAACTTTTTATTCAGTCGCGCTAAAGTGAATGACATGAGCCTCAGCCCTATAGTTATACAACTTCATTTTTTAAAGATTTTTATCACAAAAATATTTCTCTTAATTTATCATTTTATGATGCAAACGGTATATAAAACAAAAATTTTTCCTTCTTTTTATAAAAATTGCAAGCAATGAAAATATCAGAGATTAATTTTTCACAAAACTTAATAAGAATCCCTTCATATAGTGGATTTAATCATGAAATAATAAATTTGATCAATGAAACTTTGTGTAATCTTGATTTTAAATGTGATATATTAGAATTTGATGGTAATAACTCTTATAAAGTCAATAATATTCACGCGATATACAATCCAAATAATCATTCAAAAACATTATATTTTGCAGGTCATACTGACATTGTAAAAGAAGGGAATATTGCACTATGGAGCCATAGTCCTTTTGATGCAAAAATTGTTGATAATAAAATGATAGGTCGAGGAGCTTCTGATATGAAATGCGCTATAGCTTGTTTTATTTCAGCTATTGCCGATTTATTAGAAAAAAATCCTTACCCTAATTTTGGAATTGGATTAATCATAACCAATGATGAGGAAAGTGATGGTATAAATGGTACTAAAAAAGTACTGGAATGGATGAAAAATAATAATTATCCAATTTCATATTGTTTAGTTGGCGAACCAACAAATCCAAAAAAATTTGGTGACATGATAAAAATAGGTCGTAGAGGTTCAATTAGTTTTAAAATAAAAATTCAAGGCAAGCAGGGTCATGTTGCATATCCAGAAAACGCCCTTAACCCAATTACTGTGATAATTAATTTACTCAAAATTTTAAAAGATCACAAATTAGATGATGGTAATGAATTTTTTGACAGAAGTAATCTAGAAATAACTAATATTAGTTCAGAAAATCTAGGATCAAATGTTATACCTTCTGAAGCTAGTGCTGAGTTTAATATCAGATTTAACAACATTCATAACTCGCAGGATATAATTAATCTTGTTGATTATGCTTGCAAAAAAACCATAGGTTTTGGAGCAAATTATCAATTAGATTATAAATTAAGCGGTGAATCTTTTTTAAGCAAACCTGATGTTTTAGCAAAAGTTACTCAAGAGGTTGTTTTAGAAATTACGGGTAGAAAGCCAATTTTAAGCACCAGTGGAGGAACTTCTGATGCAAGATTTATCAAAGACTATTCAGAAGTGGTAGAAATTGGATTGGTAAATGAAACTGCTCATAGGGTTAATGAATATTCAAAAATTGAAGAAATTGAACAACTAAAAAATACTTATCTAAAAATATTAGAAAAAATGAATTCAGTCTTAAAATGAAAAAAAATAAAATTTTAGGAGTTTTAACTGTTATTTTTTTAAGTTCATGTTCGATATTTACTATCGAAAAAAATAATTTTGATTGCCAAGAAATTGATCATGAAATTGAATTAAAAAAATCTTTATTTAAAAAACTCAGCAAAAAAGAATTAAATAAAAGAAGTAAAATTGAAGTTCCTACTGTAAGCTCATTAGATAAGTTGAGTGTTTTTTCGGAAATTGTGAATGCAATTAAAAATGCTAAAGCAAATCAGGAGTTTATCGCCGTAGATTTGAGAGGTTATAAGAAAGTTGATTTGGGTAATATAGTTATTGCCAATTCAAGTCCCACACTTTTACATCAATATTTAAGAACAAGCAAATTTTCTCAAGGATTCTTTGCTTTAATAAATATTAACTCAAAATCAATTGATATTTATCCGCCAGAAGTTAACAAAATATTTAAAAAAGAGAAAATAAAGCGTGGCGATTTAGAAGATCTAGAAATAATAATTAATGTTAGCAACTCGGAATATATTGATGGAAATATGAAATTTTCTTCTGGTCAAAAATTTTCTTTAATTGCTGATAACATATTAAAACCATATCGTTTAGATCTAAGAGAAGCAAGTAATATGCAATTTAATTTAAATAAGAAATGGATAATGAATCTATACAGCATAGAAAACAATAAGTTGGAGGGTGGAAAAATCACAACTGGGTTATTTAAATACATTAATAATAAAAATTCAAAAATACTTATACATAAATTTGATAATTCATTTGCTTATTGTTATAAAGATATCAATGGACAAAAATTTTAAAATTTATATGCATAAAAAAACTATCTCTATTTTACTGGTTCTATCATTATTTAGTTGCTATACTTATAACACAGATCTTAACAAGTTAGAAAAAATTGAAATTTCTTCAACAAAAGATATCAAAAAAGGGAAAGCGTGTGGCAATTACTTATTCGGTGGCTTTGAAATTCCTTATGTTGGAGAGACTTCAATTAAACTTTCTGGTGATCAATCGGTTATTACCGCAATTAAGAATGGTAATATAAAAAAAATTTATGCCATAGATACACTTAAGAAAAGCTATGTTTTTTACAGTAAAAGATGTACGATAGTTTTTGGTGAATAATATTTTCTTTTAAATTAATATAACGAAATATTTTTGAGATAAAGACGCACTAAAGCAACGACACTTTTTATTCAGTCGTGCTAAAGCAACGACACTTTTTATTCAGTCGTGCTAAAGCAACGACACGATTCTTTAGATAAAAATCTTTAAAAAATGAAGTCTTATAACTATATAGCCTGAGGCTTTTTGAAGATTTTTTTACCAAAAATATGAAGTTAGAATTTGAATATCATATTTAGTATCAAAAGATGGGATTTGGTATAAGGTTTAATGCAAAATTCGGACCGATAAGATTATTTTATTTAGGAAACTAATCTATATGAAGGAATTATAAGAATTGCAGTGTTTTGTTCGTTGCTTGGAATTTCAAAACGTAAATTTTGTTTATCTAAAATTTTTCCAATAGTTGATTCATCAAAATTAGCAGCAAAATTTGGGTTAGATGATTTTAAATAAAAAATCACTGCTAGTTGATTTAGGTGGTCCATCATAATTGAAATTTGTACTGAAGCTTGATTATCAGATTTAAATATTCCTGCAAATATCTTCTTTAAAGCATCTAAAAAAACTGTTTTATCTGCTTTAATTTTTGATAAAGTTTTGTCTTCATCGGAGATTTCTATAGAAATTCTGTTTTTATATTTGTCATTTAAACTTGATACAAAATCATTAATGAAATCATAAATGGAAAATATTTCTTGTTCAACATTTACTCTACTATCAATAACTGAATCGTCTAATGCGTTATATATTGTTGCATAAGCTTTCATAGCGTTAATGTAAATCTTGTTAATATCTTCTTCATAACGACGATGCGGAAATGCTCCGTATGGTTCTTTTCTAAGCGTGTCTGCGGTTTGAGCGATAACATTTAAGTAATTATATAAATCTTTTGGCAATAGAGATGATATTTGTTCTTTGATGTTGTTTATATGGCGATTATTTTGTTCAGAGTTTCTTTTTGCATTAACAGTTTTTTCTCTAATTTTTGAAATCATTAAATCAAAATCTACCGGTTTGATTAGGTAGTCATTGGCAAGAAGGTCTACCCCCTTCATTATATTTTCTTTTTGACCTAAGGCGGATAAAAATATAAAAGGGATATTATTGTTGCGAATGCTTTTTCCTTCTCTGATCATTTTTAAAAGTGAATAACCATCAATTTCGGGCATCATTATATCTGAAACGACTAAATCGGGTTTATTTTGGACAAAGCTCTCATAGCCTTTTTTGCCATTCTCAGCTTCAAAAACTTCAAAACCCTCATCGCGCAATATTTCAGCGATATTTTCACGAATTTCTTTTTCATCTTCTACACAAAGAATTTTAATTTTTCTATCTTCCATAATTTTAAAATTTAATTGAAAAAATTTTTAAACATACTAATACCAATTATCATTTTAAATTATACTAAATAATTTTATAAACATCTTCTTTAAAATTTTTGCTAAAAAATCTAGAAGGCTTTTTTTGTATGGGCCTCATTTTCTATGGGTATATAGCATTTCGTTTTTTAACTTTTCTGTCTAAGAATTTTTGTGAAGAATGTTTATTTTAAAATGATAATTGGTATAAGGGGTTTTTCAATCTTGTATTTACTTATTTTTATAATTGAGTTTTATAGTAATTCTATCTTTAAACAAATTTAAAGAAAGGATTTGATATTGTAATATTAGCAATAAATTTTTCTAATAAGTAAGAAATAGTTAATGAAAACAAAAAAAATAAAGTAAATTGATTAAATTTATTACAAAATTTTTGAACCTTCAAAATTTTTTAATATTTCTTTTATTAGCTCTTCTTCGTTGTCAAGCCGATTATTTTTTAGTTGGGAGTGATTATCGGTATTATTTTTAGTTTTATTTAAATCGATAAGTAAAGATTTTAGATCAGGAATTGCAATAATGTGACATATTCTTGCCAACAAAACCTCAAATGAATTTTTTGGCATTAAAGAAAAATTAATTTCTGAAATCGATTTTGTTATTAGTTGATAAATTCTAAGTAAAATTGAGATATCTACTTTGTTTGCTATTTCAAAAATTTTTTCATTCTGGTTTTTAGAATATCCTTCAATTTTATAATTCTTCAGTAATTTGGTTAATATAGATCTGTGATTTACCTCTATCAAATCTTGTAGAATTTGTGAAATATCAGAGGTAAAACTATAAATTTCTAGGAATTTATCTAATGCCATGCGAAACTGCCCAGTTAATAAAAATTCAAATAATTCAATAATTTTGAATCGATCATTAACGCCAAGCATTTCTTCAACAACAATTGCAGGAAGAAAAGAATCATGATTATTGGTTGCTAGGGCTCTGTCAAGAAGAGATAGTGAGTCACGAACTGAACCCTCAGAAAATTTTGCAATTAATTCAAGAGCTAAATCTTCTGCTGAAAAGTTTTCTTTTTGTAAAACATTTTTTAAATGATCAACAATTTCTTTTTCATCAAGTCTTCTCAAATCAAATCTTTGGCAGCGAGATAGAATTGTGATTGGAACTTTACGAATTTCAGTAGTTGCAAAAATGAATTTAACATGAGCTGGTGGTTCTTCTAAGGTTTTTAATAAAGCATTAAAAGCATTGTTGCTAAGCATATGGACTTCATCAATTATATATATTTTATATTTTGCTAAAACGGCAGAATAAGCTATGGAGTCGATTATTTCTCGAATATCATCAACACCTGTTCTGCTTGCAGCATCAATCTCTAAAACATCTTGGTGATGAGAATTTGCTATCAATTTGCAATTATCGCAAACTCCGCAGGCTTTGGCTTGTTGATTCGCTTCTATGTTTGTACAATTAAGAGTTTTAGCAATTATTCTTGCTGAAGTAGTTTTTCCTACTCCACGAATTCCGGTAAGAATGTAGGCATGATGAAGACGATTATTTTTTATGGCGTTAGTTAGGGTTTTAACTAAAACATCTTGCCCAATCAGTTCATTGAAATTTTGAGGGCGGTATTTTCTTGCTAAAACTAGATATGATGAAGACACAAAGAATTTTGTAAGTATGAATTATTAGGTTTTATTTAAAGACCTTAAGTGAGAGCAACCCAAACTTTAATAAATTGAGATGCTTTTTTTCAAATCTGACTCTTTAAATAAAAAAATCTGCCCGCTCCCACCAACTCCGATTGTAGTTTTTTTTTATAAGTTATCAATGTTTTTTTATATCAAATACTATCTTTAAAGTTTTAAAAAATTTTAAAGATGGTATTTGGTATAAGGTCTAGTGTTATATTTGGTATTTATTCAACAACAATGCAATCAGCTCTATTTCTTTGGGTTTGAATAATATATTTATTACAAAAACTTTCAGCTTCAATTTGATTAAAAAAATAACCAATTTGTAGTCTGTAGAAAATTCCTCTTCTACCAAGATCAACTTCTTCAATAATGGGTTTTAAACCTTTAAACAAAGAGTGGTGAGCATTATTAACTCCTTTCCATATTTCTTCAGCGGTTTGTTTTTTTGACATTGCTGCCAATTGGACTCTGATCATTTTTTTTTCTTGGTTTTTTTTAATGCTTTCTTTTGATGAAGAATATTCTTCAGTGGAATTATTATTTATTTTTTGAGATTTATTTGGAGAAATAATTTTTTCTTGAGTGATTTTTTCATTACTTTGATTGGTTAAAATACTCTTCTGAATATTTTTTTGATTATTATTGTCGTAAACAATAATTGATTGATCATTTGCGGAATTTTTTAGTGATGAGTTGTAATTTGAGTTAATTTCGTTGTCACTAGATTTGTTTTTTTCTATTTGCGGAGGTAGAACTGGCTCCGAACTGCTTCTGATCTTAGTTTCTCTTTTTAAATTTTCCTTTTTGTTACCAAATATATCATCATAAATAATATGCTTATTGTTATTTTCTTCTTCATTAAATTTAACTTCTTCTTTGATTTTAATTGGTCCCTCTGGAGATTTTATGATCTCAATGTTAGAAGATGAGTCTTGGTAAATAAAATAATAGGCGTTGATAGTTATGTAAATAAAAATACCAACGGATGCTGATATTCCAATGAGTAGGGCAAGTTTTTTAAAAATCCCTAAAGATTTTTTTGGGGGAGTGTATTTTTTATATCCAAAATCTTCCATATTATTTCATTTCTTCATTATTTCATTTCTTCTAAAGCGTTGATGTTAAATATATCTAAGGCAGTAAAAATTATTTTTTTTACAGCTAGAACCAATAAAATTCTAGCCTCAGTTAATTCTATATTATCTTTTAAAATAAATTTAAGATTTTTATTTTCTAAACCTTTATTCCAAAGACCATGAAATTCGGAACTTAGTTCTTGTAAATAAAACGCTATTCGATGTGGTTCAAAATTTACTGCAGACATTTCAATTATTCTTGAAAAATTTGCAATTTTTTTTATCAAATTAATTTCACTTTCGTCTTGCAATAATTCTAACTTTTTTTCAAAACTAAAATTAATATTTACTTCATGAAAATTACAATCATTTTTTGGAAAAATTTTTTTTGCTAAAACAGGGGTTTCTAAAAATAAATTTCTCAATATAGAACAACACCTTGCGTGGGCGTATTGAACATAAAAAATTGGATTATCTTTTGATTGTTCAATTACTTTTGATAAGTCAAAATCGAAAGGAGCATCATTTTTTCGAGTTAACATTAAAAACCTTAAAACATCAGAACCAACTTCATCAATAACTTGTCTTGCGGTAATAAAATTTCCTGCTCTTTTTGACATTTTAAGTGGTTTACCGTCTTTAACAAATTTTACCATCTGACATAAGATTACCTTTAAAATAGCTTGATTATTGGTTAAAGCCAAAACCGCCGCACTTAATCTTTTAACATATCCGGCATGATCATATCCTAGTGGCATAATAAAAATTTTTGCCCCTCTTTCAAATTTGCTTCTAATGTAAGCCAAATCAGATGCAAAGTAAGTCGGCGTACCATCTGCTTTTTTAATAACTCGATCTTGATCATCTCCAAATAAAGAAGATCTAAAAAGAACTTGATCTTTTTCATCATAATCTTCAGGAATTAGGCCAACTCCTTTTTCTGTTTTTGGTGCCTCTAATTTGCCAACATATACTAAATTACTACTTTGTAAAACTTTTATTGTTTCATTGATTCTGTTATTGTCATGAAGATTTTTTTTCTCTGAAAAATAGTTATCATGTTTTATACCAAGAGCCAGTAAATCTGATTTTATAATTTCTAACATTTCATCAATAACAAAATTGCGAATTGTTGGAAAATATTCATCGGGTTTTTTATTTAAAAGTTTATCTTGAAAATTATTCTTTAACTTTTGCCCTATTTCAACTAAATATTCTCCTGGATATAGATCTTCGGTGATTGAAATTTTTTCTCCAAAGCATTCTAGATATCTTAAATATGCCGATTTAACTAAGTTGTTTATTTGAACGCCGGCATCATTGATATAGTATTCTTTTAAAACATTGTAACCAACTTTTTGTAATAATTTTGCCAAAACATCACCATAAATAGCTCCTCGTGTATGTCCAACATGAATTGGTCCGGTTGGATTTGGTGAAGCATATTCTAAATTTACTTTTATGCCTTGGCCAATATTAATAAAACTTAACTCTTTTTTGGAAATAACTTCTTCTAATAGTTTGTAAAAAATTTCATTATTGATGAATAAATTAATAAATCCCGGTCCAGCTATTTCAAGTTTGTTTACATTTTTTATAAAAATTGAATCTTGTGATTCGTGTAATTTAGTAATTACTAAATTAGCTAAATCTCTAGGTGTAAGAGCAAAATCTTTTGATAGGACCATGGCAATATTGCAAGCTAAATCTCCATGAGATTTATCTTTGGAAGGCTCTACCGAAAAATTATTTAGGTTATTTTCGTCAATCAAAATATTTCTTTCGCTAGATATTTTTTTTGCAACCAAATAAAATTCTTTTTTGTATAAATTAAAAATGTTGAGCATCAATTTTTAATAAATCTTGTTTAATAAAATTTTAAAATTAGCTAAGCTAAAACTAGTTATATCAATTACACCCAATTACTAATGTTAGCGCGAATGCTAAAATCTTATTTTTGTTGTAATTTGATTTAAAGATTGGATTTGGTATTAGATAAATTCAAACTAAAATTTTGCAGTTTTAATTAGCTTTTATACATAATAACATTTTAATTTAAAAACACCAAGTGTAGATTTACTATAATAAAAACATACTAAAAGCCATGATAAATAACAAATGGCACTGTCGCAAATCAATTTTTTTGTTGAAATTTTCATAATTTGAAAAATCTTGAATGCATAAAATTCAAAACAGAAATTTCATGTCAACTGACTACTCAAGTACACCATATCTAATAAAAAGAATAACCAAGGAATATATATTTCCACATTGGAAAACTTTCTTGATCTCAGTAGTATTGATGCTTGTTATTGCTGGAACAACATCTCTTCATGCTTGGTTAATCAAGCCAGCTTTAGATTCAGTTTTTGTTGAAAAAGATTATCACGCCTTAATCTATATTCCAATTGCAGTTTTAATGATCACTTTTATCAAAGGCTTTTCAACCTACTACCAACTATTAACAATGAATATTCTTTCACTAAGAATAACTTCTGATATGCGCATAGTTTTATATAAACACTTTATTAAATCAGATATTTCAAAGCTACATAACAAATCATCGGGTGACATGACTGCAAGCATTATCAATGAGATTAATGCGATGGTTGGTTTGATAAATACATGTCTAAATGGATTTGTAAAACAATTATTTACTTTAATTGCATTAATAATTGTAATGTTTAATCAAAGTTTTGAATTATCAATCGTTGCCTTTGTTGGTATGCCAATTGCTGCATATCCAATATATAAAATAGGTAGAAAATTAAGAAATTTGTCTTTTAAAAATCAAGAAATGTCAGCTAAGTTTAATTCACAGATGAGTGATACTTTGCAATATTCCAAACTTGTAAAATCATATCATTGTGAAGATTTTGAAATAAAAAGAATGTCCTTAATTATTGAATCAATCTATAAAATGGGCAAAAAAATTTCTCGCATCTCTTTAATTTCATCTCCTTTTGTTGAAAGTCTTGCTGGTTTTGGTGTTGCGGCAGTAATATGGTATGGGGGACATCAAGTGATTACTGGAAAAACAACCCCTGGAGCTTTCTTTTCTTTTTTTGCAGCAATGATGATGGCTTATAAACCGCTAAAATCAGTATCAAATATGAATAGTGGTGTTCAATTTGGATTAGCGGCAGCTACTAGATTTTATACAACAATTGATGAACCACAAAACATTATTGATAAAGAAGGGGCGATCGATATAAAAAATATTAAAGGTAATATTGAATTTAAAGACGTCACTTTTTCTTATAACAATGAAAAAAATGCTCTTGATAAAGTTACTTTTTCAATTCCATCAGGAAAAACTGTTGCTTTAGTTGGTCATTCCGGAGGAGGAAAATCAACTGTTATGAATATGATTTTGCGTTTTTATGATCCAAATTCAGGAGAGGTAAGTTTAGATGGATATAATATTAAAGACCTAACCATTAAATCCTTGAGAAGTTCTATGTCTGTTGTTAATCAAGAAGTTATGCTTTTTGATGATACGATAATTGAAAATATTAGATATGGTAAAGAAGATGCCACGGAAGAAGAAATAATCAAGGCTGCAAAATTAGCAGAAGCTGATGAATTTATTCAGGAATTGCCAGAAAAATATAATACACAAATTGGTCAAAATGGTATAAGGCTTTCAGGCGGACAGCGTCAAAGAATTGCAATAGCAAGAGCAATTTTATACAACGCCCCTATTTTATTACTTGATGAAGCTACTTCAGCGCTTGATCCAATCTCTGAGAAACTAATTAAAGATGCACTTGGTAATTTGATGAAAAATAAAACATCATTAGTGATTGCCCATAGACTATCAACAATAATTCATAGTGATAAAATTATTGTTATTGCTCATGGAAAAGTTATAGAACAAGGAACGCATAAAGATTTATTGGAGAAAAATGGCTACTATGCTAGTCTGTATTTAAAACAATTTGAAATTAATGAAGATGTATAAAAAAACCAATCAAGATAATATTAACAAAACCAACAAGAAAAAGGCTCTTGCTAATGCTTTAAAAAAAAATCTACTTAGAAGAAAATCTTGTGGAAAAGATAGTTTAAAAACATCTTCTAAAAATTAAAATTCTGATAAGATTTTTTAAAGATTAATTTTCAATAGTTTCAATAAATATTTAGAGAGTTTTTTAATAAAATTAACCATTTTGACTAAAGATTACTTAAAACATTTAAAATTTTAAAACAATCATTAGGATTTAGTAAAAATTCTTAAACTAAAACTTTTATATTTTATGTCTAAAGAAAATAATCACGACCAACCAATCGATCTTGACTTTTTGAATTCAATTATTGGCAACGATAATCAATTTGAGAAAGAGCTTTACTTAATTTACATCGAAAGTGCAAAATCAAATATTGAAAAACTTTATAGATCAATTATTGAAGATGATAACAATGCGTGGTACATGGCTTCTCATGCATTTAAAGGTGCGTCTGCGGCGATAGGGGCTTTTAAGCTTTCAAAAGTTTTAGAATTGGCGCAGAAAAATCCAAAAGAAAATAGAGATAAAAAAAATAAAATACTTAGTAATATTAAAGATGAATATCAATTGGTTGATGATTTTATAACGCAGAGATTAGAGCATTTAAAATAGACTCATTTTATTGTATTGGAATGTTATATTTTTTTGACAAATAAGACTCCACAGCCATTCTTTCTGAACTCAATAACGATCTTTTAATAATTATTATTTCACCTATATCTCC
Source organism: Rickettsia typhi (assembly GCA_945861125.1). Classification (GTDB taxonomy): domain Bacteria; phylum Pseudomonadota; class Alphaproteobacteria; order Rickettsiales; family UBA1997; genus CAILUF01. The sequence goes on from CAMASZ010000002.1 coordinate 19,787, forward strand.
GTTGTAACAAGAAGATCCTGCGAAACAACCTATTGCAGGATTATCATAGGATGATATAGGAGATGTTTGCGTGGTGTTTGATTGATCTGGATTAATTCCGCCATTTAGCCAATATTTTTTCCCATAACTATTGTTAAATATGAAAGTATGCATTCTTGGTTGTGGTTGATTATATGAAGGAATTAGTCCATAATCCATATCATTTGCATAGTGGGCTTGAGTTATTGTATTATCGTTGCGATATCCCAGAATTAAATTTGAATTACTTGTAGTATTTGATCCGCCAATTATTCCAAGAAAGCCAGCTCCAGTTCTTCTTTGTTCAACTATAAAAATTGTGTACGGACTGTTGATTAATTCAGTTCCATCAAAATTAAAAAAATCATTACCATCAAAGCGAAGCCCCGGAATTGAGTTATTAAAAACATTGAAGTAAAAAAGTGGTTTATTACTTTGGGTTGATTGACTGGCGTTGAATTTTTTAAGTGATGATGATTTGTTGTCATACCAATTACTTATGGACGAGCCATTATTAAGTGTTTCCTCTTTATCAAAACTTGTTTCTAATGAAGTTTCGTACCATATTAATAGATCTTTTAAATTGTTTACAATTGAATTTTGTGTTAATGATTTAGCGTTTACATAGCGAGATTTTTTTAAAATATTTGCCCCCTTAACTGAACCAACAATTAATAAGGAAATTATCAATATAACTAGAGACATTTCTATTAAAGAAAACGCTTTTTGAAGTTTTATTTTTTTATATTTTGACATGTTTTGTGAAGAGAATCTTTAACTAATTTTTCTATTTCTAGGGTTATTTTTTTATTAAAATTTTTTTTAAATTTGATATTATTTTTGATAATAACTAGTTCATCAACAGATTTAATTAAAAATCTAGAATTAGTAATCAAAATTGCATCAGCATTTTCTAAATGAGAGATTTTAGTTTTAACCTGATTAATTTTTAATTGCTTTAAATTGAGTAAATGACTTCTGACGCAACCCTTGATAATATTACATTCATCAGAAGGTGTAAAGATTTTTTTGTTTTTTATCCAGAAAATATTAGCTGAAGATGTTTCGCAAATATTATTTTTTTCATCTAGCATTATTACATCAAATAAATTTCTTTGTTTGGCCTCTATTTTGGCAAGAATATATGGTATTGAATTTGTTGATTTAAAAGGAATTGAAGGGGCTTTTATTGATGATATTCCTAGAATTATTTTTGATGGAGTTTGAGTTATTTTTGATGTTTGTATTATTGTTAATGGTTTGCAATTATTTTTCGGTAAATAACCAATGCTTCCAATGCCACGACTTATTGAAATTCTTAGTAAGCCATTTTTAATTTGATTTTTTTTGATTAGGCGATAGCAGTTTTTTTCTAAATTATCAAGATCAGTCTTTATTTTTAATGTATCCAAACCGATTTTTATTCTTTGAATATGATTGTTAAAATTAATTATTCTTTGATTAAAAATATGACATGTTTCAAATAAACCGTCACCGTATAAAAAACCTCTTTCATTAATTGAAATTAAGGCTTCTTTATCTTTAATTAGATTATTATTTTTTAAGATAAATTTATTCATTTTTTTTAGATAAAAAAATATGCTATTAAAATTTAATTTTTTAATATAAAAATTGTTAAAAATAATTTTTATTGATTCAATCCTTTAAGCTTCCAAACAATTTTCAAATATGAAGTTTTTTAAATTTTTCTTAAAATGGGGTGTAATATTTTCGCTAATTACCACAATAGCTTTGGCGATCACAATTTTATTTTACTGTCATGACTTACCAGATATTGATGATATTGAACAAAAATTAGAAAAACAAAAAATTATTCAAATTAATTATAGCAATGAAAATAAAATTGTTAATAGAGGTAATATATACAGCAATTCAGTAAGTTATTATGAATTACCAAAAAATCTTATTAATGCAGTAGTTTCAATCGAAGATAGAAGGTTCTTTTCACATAATGGTATTGATATTTTTGGAATTATTAGAGCCTATCATGCCAACAAAAGCGCTGGTAGAATAGTGCAGGGTGGTAGTACAATTACTCAGCAATTAGCAAAATTACTATTTTTAAAATCTGAAAAAACTTTTAAAAGAAAAATACAAGAAGTTATATTAGCTATAAAACTAGAAAGGAAATATACCAAGGAACAAATATTAACTTTTTATTTGAATAGAGCTTACTTTGGTTCTGGTAATTACGGGGTTATTGATGCTTCAAAACATTATTTTAACAAAACTATTTCCGATCTAAATTTGCAAGAATCAGCTTTATTAGCTGGCTTGTTAAAAGCTCCTTCCAAAATTTCTCCCAAGAACAATGCCAAGCTTGCTAAAGCAAGAACTAATACAGTTATTAAGGCGATGATCGATGCTGGTTATTTAAATGAAAAAGATTTTTCTAATATCGAAGAATCAATTAGTTATTATGATGATCATGGTCAACGCTTTTATTTTGCAGATTATGTTTATCAACAATTTAATGATTTTTTAAATGACGAAGTTAATCAAAATGATAGTAACTTAGTAATCGACACCACTTTAGATGAAATCGTTCAGGAAAATTTAGAAAAAACTCTTAACAAATTTGTTAAAGATAATCATAAAAAACTTGGCAAATCTGAAATTGCGGTAGTTATTATGGATAAAACCGGTGGAGTTATTGGTATGTCTGGAGGTAAAGATTATCAATCAAGTCAATTTAATCGAGCAATCTACTCAAAAAGACAAGCTGGATCAGCTTTTAAAACCTTTGTTTATTTGACAGCTCTTGAAGAGGGTATTAATTTTAATGATGTTTATGAAGATAAAAAAATAAATATCGGAGCTTGGATACCAGAAAATTATGATGGTAAATATTTTGGCGAGGTATCACTCAAGGAGGCTTTTGCTAATTCTCTAAATTCAATTGCTATTCAATTATCACGTAAAGTTGGCGTCGATTCAATTATTAAAATGGCTAGAATGTGTGGCATTGTTTCACCAATCACTAAAAAAGATTTAACAATTGCTTTAGGAAGTGCTGAAGTTTCTCTTTATGAATTAACCAGCGCTTATACAACTATCGTTAATAACGGTTTTCCCATAATTCCTTACACTATAACAAAAATAAAAAATGAAAAAAATCAAATTTTATATCAAAGAAACTCTTCGGGTATGGATCCAGTTATTTCAAAAGAAAATATAAAAAGTATTAAAGAGATGATGCGAGAAGTTGTTGATAGTGGTACAGGAAAAAATGCCAATGTAAATAGAAATATTTATGGTAAAACAGGAACCAGTCAAGATTATAGAGATGCTTGGTTTATAGGATCTGATGATGAAAAGATTGTTGGAATATGGATTGGAAATGATGATAACTCACCAACAAACAAAATAACAGGTGGCTCTTTGCCAGCAATTCTATTTGCGAATATAATCAATAATGTTTAGCTTAAGTTGCTTATTTTTTTGTAAATGTTATTCTTGATTATTATTGGAAGAAAATAATGGAGCGGGTGAAGGGACTTGAACCCTCGACACCAACCTTGGCAAGGTTGTACTCTACCACTGAGCTACACCCGCGCTTAGTGTTTATCAAAATATTCTACTCTTCTTAAAAATAATTTGCAATCTTCAAGTAAATTTCAATTAAAAAATAAATTAGAAGTGATCATGAAAACTAATGATATTCGTTCATCTTTTTTAAATTATTTTGCTAAAAATTCTCATCAAATTTTACCATCAAGCTCTTTAATTCCGCATAATGATCCAACCCTTATGTTTTCCAATGCTGGAATGAATCAGTTTAAAAATTATTTTACCGGTGTTGAAGTTCCAAAATATAACAGAGTAGCAACTGCTCAAAAGTGCGTAAGAGCTGGTGGAAAGCATAATGATCTTGATAATGTTGGCTTCACAGCGCGTCACCATACTTTTTTTGAAATGTTAGGAAATTTCTCTTTTGGCGATTATTTCAAAGAAGAAGCCATTTTTTATGCATGGGAATTTCTTACTAAAGAGCTTGCGATAAATAAGAATAAGTTATTAGTAACCGTTTATTATAATGATGATGAGGCAAGAAATTTTTGGAAAAAAATTGCTCAATTAGAAGATGACAAAATAATTGCGATTAATACTGATGATAATTTTTGGTCTATGGGTGAAATTGGACCTTGTGGCCCATGTTCAGAAATTTTTTATGATCATGGTGATAAAGTTTTTGGTGGCCCTCCAGGTTCAAAAGACCAAGACGGAGATCGTTTTATTGAGATTTGGAATTTAGTTTTTATGCAATTTGAAAAGACTAAAGATGGAAAAAAAATCAATCTTCCTAAACCATGTATTGATACAGGAATGGGTTTAGAGAGGATTGCTTCTGTAATGCAAGGTAAAAATGATAATTATGAAATTGATCTATTTGAAAATATAATTGATGAAGTTAAAAATATTTTACCAAAAAATAAATCAGATTCAGTATTGGATAGAGTTAAATCAATTACCTAATAAAAAATAAGAGAAAAAAGCGAGGAAATAACAAATCAAAACCCTAAGCAAGTTGCCAAAGATAATATTGATAGTAAATTTTAAAAAATGTAAGGTAAATCCTGAATTTTACTAACTCCACTTAAAAGTTTCAAATTAACTTTAATCTTTTTGATTAGAAATCTTAAAAAGATTCTAACAAGTTTATTATTTCGATATGGTCAAAATAAACTGGAATTTTGCCCTCATTAATCATTTGTAGTGAAATAGATTTTGATATTTGATTGTTCGAGTGTCCATAGATTATTGGGGTGCAATTGGCATTATGAGCACATTCGATATCGGAAATAGTGTCACCAATAAACCAAATTTCGTCTTTTGATAAATCTATTTCTGAACCAAGAACAGCAAAGTCAACAACTGATTTATCTGGTTTATCAAAATTAGCATCTTGAGAGCCAACTATTGAGAAGAACAATTTATCAATCTGCAATTTTTTTACTTCTTTACGAAGCGTTGATCCAATTTTATTGCTAATAATAAATTGCATAATTCCTAATTCACTAATTTTTTTTATTAAGTTTAATGAATTTGGCAGGAGTTGGATTTTATCTATGTTTATAGCATGATAAGAGTTTCTATAGATTTCTCCGGCTTGTTGCCAATTATCGCCAAATATTTCTGGAAATGAATCGCGCATTGATTTATGAACAGTGTTTTTAACCTTTTCAAGATCCCAGTTATCCTTACCCATTTTATTCATTGTGTTATTTATGGCAGTTTGAATTAAGGGCCAAGTGTCAACTAAGGTATTATCCCAATCAAAAATTATTGCTTTTGGTTTTTTTAAATTTTTTAGTAAAATTTTTTGATTAGATGGATCGATCATATTTTAAAATTATTTATTTGGACGAGGATCAAAGAATTTTTCAAATTTATTTTTTATTCCATCCATTTCTTTTGCTTCTGGAAGAGCATCTTTTTTCTTTGTAATATTTGGCCATTTTTTAGAATATTCACGATTAATTTCAACCCATTTTAAAAGTTCGGGTGATTCTGGTGAAATAGCTTCAGCTGGGCATTCAGGAACGCATACTCCGCAATCTATGCAAGCATCAGGATCAATAACTAACATGTTATTTCCTTCGTAAAAACAATCAACTGGACATACAGAAACGCAGTCGGTATACTTGCATTTAATGCAATTGTCAGTAACTACATATGTCATAAATATTATTTTTAGTTATTTATAAGTACCTAATTGTATCATTTATTAGTGGAAATGTTATAATACCTTTTGTCTCGATAAAATCTACTAATTATTATTTTTTAAATGCCATTAATTCAGATTCAAGAACCAATTGAAGAAAAAAATCATCATTTATCTTTAGAAACGATAATTGGAATAGATCTTGGTACAACTAACTCATTGGTTGGGGTGGTTGACAATAATCAAGTCAAATTGTTTTTTGATAATCAAAAAAAAAATATAATTGCATCGATTGTAAATTTTGATAATCAAGGAAATGTTGTCAGTATTGGTGAAGATCAAAACGAAAAAATAGCTTACAAAATTAGTTCAATAAAGAGATTAATGGGAAGAAATTATGAAGATATTATTGATGATAAAACTATTGAACACCTTGCCAAAAACTTAAATAATCAAGATATAATTTACTTACAAATTGGTCAAAAAAAAATTTCAGCGATCGAAATTGCTAGTGAAATATTAAAATATTTAAAAAAAATTGCTGAAAATAATTTAGGAAAATCAGTAAATAAAGCTGTTATAACGGTACCAGCATATTTTGATGAATCTGCTAAAAATGCCACAAAGAAAGCTGCAAATTTAGCTGGCCTAGAAGTTGTTAGATTAGTCAATGAACCGACCGCTGCGGCGTTTGCTTATGGTTTAGAAAATAATAATCAAGGACTTTACTGTGTGTATGATTTGGGTGGGGGAACTTTTGATGTTTCTATTTTAAAAATTCAGCAAGGAGTTTTTAAAGTTCTTGGAGTTGCTGGAAATAATGCGCTTGGTGGAGATGACTTTGATAAAATATTACAAAACAAAGGTTTTCAAAATGCTAGAGAAATAAAGGAAATATTATCTTTAAAAAAAGAAACTGCAGAAATATCAAGATCAGAATTTGAAGATTTAATTAATGATAAAATAAAAGAAACCATAAATTTAACTATAAATCTGATTGATGATTTAGAAATAAATAAATCAGATATTGATGGTATTATATTGGTTGGCGGTTCAACCAGAATTCCTTTGATTAAAAAAAAATTATCAAAAATATTTA
>CAMASZ010000003.1 GCA_945861125.1 Rickettsia typhi
AAAATTGTATAAAATTCCTATATTATTGTAATTCAACAATCAATGCTGAAAAATTTAAAATTTTTAATTTTAATAATATCATTTATAACCCTCATTTTATCTAGCACTAAATTGTATGCAAAAGATAAAATTCTATCTTTAGATGATTACATTGAGCAAGTAAAATCTGACAATTTAACGGTTAAAAAGTCTAAACAATATAGCAAGAGCTATGAGCTTTTAAAGAAAAAAGCTAAATTAGTTAGTGCCATTAAATTATATGCTTTTTCAGAAAAAAGTTTTGCCGAACAAAATCAAGCATTGCAAATTTTTCGTTTTGATAAAATATATAATCAGAACAATCAAATCGGACTCTCGCAAAATTCAGAATATGGATTAAAAACTAATTTATACTACTCCCTAAATAACGTTAAGTATCAAGGCTTAAATCCAAATTTTGTTAGCTCTAATTTGGCTGTTCAAAATAGTCAGTCAATTCCCGTAATTGAATTATCTATTCCAGTTTGGCAAAATTTATTCGGAGTAAGCACTAGAGCAAGCAGAGATGCAACTTATTATGAAAATGAGGCGCAAAAATTATCAGCAAAAGCCACTTCAATTAGTGAATTAGTTAATGCTGAAAAATCTTATTGGAATCTAGTTGGAGCCAGAAACGGTTTAAATATCCAAAAAAAAGCATTGAGCAGTGCTGAAAAAATCTTAGATTATATCAAAAAGAAAGAGAGAAAAAACTTAAGTGAAAAAAGTGATGTTTTGCAAGCAAAAGCAATGGTTGAGAGCAGAAAATTACTTGTAAAGCAAGCTGAAAACTTTTTCAAAATTTCTGCAAGAAATTTTAATAAAAATCGTAATATTAGCTCTGACGAAATTAAAGAAGATTTAGAAGAATTTAATTTTAAAAAATTGCAAGATTTAAAAATTAGCAATTTAAAAAATCAAGATAGGTTAGATATTAAAGCACAAAAAGCGCAGATGAAATCGGCCATCTCTCAAGCGAAAATTGAGGAAGAGAATAATAAGCCGGCACTTAATATTTATGGTAGTTATCGTGTTAATCAAGTTGAAAAAAATCGAATAAGCGCAATAAATAATTCCTTTGACAATATTGCTCCAAGTGGCAAAGTTGGAATAGAACTATCAATGCCACTTAATTTGTTTCTCACTTCAGACATTAAAAAGGGCGCTCGTTCTAAAGCTAGCGCTGAAAAAACCAATTACAAACAAAAAGCTTTTCAACAAGAAATTGATTGGCAAAATCTTTTGCAAAACATTACTGATTTTAAGGAGAATTTAAAATTATCCTTACAGGTCCAAAATATTCAAAAACTAAAATTAGAAAACGAGAGAAACCTTTTAAAACAAGGAAGAACTTCAACTTACCAAATTTTAGTTTTTGAACAAGAATTTTCAAACGCTGAATTAAACACTCAGCAAATAGCTCAAAAATTACATGAATTAATAGCTGAACAAAAATTATATAATCAGGAAGAATAATGAACATTACCGAAATATCAATAAAGCGCCCCGCTTTTATTAGCAGTTTAATGATAGCAATTATAACAGTTGGTTATATTGCTTTCAACAAAATGAATGTTGAGCTTTTTCCAAATATTGATATACCTGTAATTTTTGTTGCCACTAGATATGATGGCGCCTCGCCTTCGGAAATTGAAAGCTTAGTTACTAAACCCCTTGAAGAAGAAATAAGCACTGTTTCGGGAATTAAAAAGCTTTTGTCACGCAGTTTAAAAGATAGTAGTCAAATTATTGTTCAATTATATCAAAATACCGATATTAAATATGCTGAACAACAAATTCGTGATAAAATAAATCAAGCTCGAATGAAGCTACCTGAAGATGTTAAGGAGCCAATAATTAGAAGAGTTGATCCCGCTGACCAGCCAGTTTTAACAATAATTTTAAAAGCCGATTTGCCAGAATCTAAACTATTTGACTTGGCTGATAATTTTATTCGACCTCGCATTGAGCAAACTGCCGATGTTGGAATGGTTGAAATTCTTGGCGCCAGAAAAAGAGAGATTCAAATTCTTGTTGATCAAAACAAACTTAAAGCTCGCGATATTTCTCTTTCACAAATTAATCGTCAATTAGGATTATCTGGACAAAATGTTTCAATTGGCAAAAGAGATATTGGCGACAAGGAAAGGGTTTTTAGAAGTGCCAGTGAATTTAATGAAATTTCACAAATCGAAAATACTTTAGTTAATTTTTATTCTAATGAAATTCCAACCAAAATTTCAGATATTGGAACAGTTGTTGATGCTCTCGAAGACGAAACTTCACGAGCATTTCTTGATGGAAAAAAATCATTAATTCTGACAGTTTATCGTCAATCTGATGCAAATATCATCAAGATGGTTGATGGTGTTATAGAGCAAATGGAAAAAATCAAAAAGGATTTATCAACAATCGATGGAAATCCTGAAATTAGCGCAGTTAAGGATGCAAGTATTTATATCAGGGGCAATATATTTGACATTCAAGAAACCGTGATAATTGCAATAATACTAACTGTATTAACAGTTTTTTTCTTTCTTGGTAATATTCGTGCTACCATAATTACCGCCATTTCATTACCAATTACAATGATTGGTGCTTTTATTATAATGTATAGCGCAGATTTTTCAATTAACATTATAACAATGCTCGCTCTTAGCTTAGCAGTTGGTCTATTGGTTGACGATGCTATAGTTGTTGTAGAAAACATATATAGAAAAATTGAAGAAGGAATGAATCCAATTCAAGCCTCAATTGCATCATCTCGTGAAATTTTGATGGCAGTAGTAGCAATTAGCGCTGTGGTTATTTCAGTATTTACTCCGATATCATTTTTAAAAGGAATTGTTGGACAATATCTTAAACAATTTGGATTAACTATTTCTTTTGCCATGATGATAAGTCTTATTGTAGCGATATCAATTATTCCGGTTTTATGCGCTTATTTATCAGGTTACAACTCTAAAAAACAACACAATACCAATGGTATTATTGCCAAATTTGATTTATTCCAACACAAATTAGAAAACCATTATGAAAGTATTTTGAAATATTCAATAAAACATCCAGCAATTATTTTAATTCTAACATTGGCTATAATAGTAGGAAGTATAGTTGCTTTTATATTTGTTCCCAAGACTTTTATGACCGAAAGCGATAATGGTGAAATAACTATAAGCCTTGAACTGTCTGCTGATTCAAGCCTTGATGCCACTAGCAACACTGCTTTAAAAATTGATGAAATTGTTCGTAGCAATAAAGAAGTTTTTACTTCGGTTGTTTCCGCAGGAACTATGTCACGCCAAGCCAATCGTGGTGAATTATATGTAAAATTAAAACCTAGAAGTGAACGCGATATCAATACCACTGAATTTAAAGAAAAACTTCGCAATCAAATAAAAGATTTTAAATATGCTAATCCAGTTGTAAAAGATTTTGATCCTTCTGGGGGAGCTTCTAGAGGGCAACCATTTAATTTATTTTTGATTTCTAGCAACAAAGAATCTCTTGATATATATGCTTCAAAATTATATCAAAAACTGAAACTTGACCCGCGACTTAAAGATATCGATACCAGCAATAAAGCAACTCGCCCTGAATTTAAAATTAAACTAAAGGATAATGCTTCAAAAACATTCGGCGTAAACAGTCAGGCAGTTGGCAATGAACTAAGGGGTTATGTAGAAGGCTATATTCCAACTAAATTGCGTCAAAATGGCTTAGAATACAACATTCGAGTTCGCTTAAAACCAGAACAAAGAGATATAAAAGATAATTTTAATTCAATTTTTGTTCCAAATATTAATAACAAATTAATTCGATTGGCTGATATTGCTGACACACAGGAAGATATTGAACCCGCTACTATTAATCGTCAAGATCGTGGTCGTTACATTCAACTTACAGGAAGTCTAGCTCCAAAAGTTGGATTAGGTGATGTCATTAAAGACTATGAAAAAGAATTTTCATCTGGTGAATTAAAAATGCCAAATGATCTTCGCTATTCATTTTCAGGTGACTCCGAAAATATGCAAGATATGATCAGCTCAATGAATAAAGCCTTGCTTTTATCGATTGTCTTTATTTACTTAATTTTAACAAGCTTATATGAATCATTTGTGGTTCCATTTACCATTCTATTGGCGTTACCTCTCGCTTTTTGTGGCGCATTTTATGCATTATTTCTTACTGGCGAATCAGTCAATATTTTTACGATGTTAGGTATATTTATGCTTGTAAGCGTTTCTGGCAAAAATTCGATTCTATTAATTGATTTCACAAATCGATTAATCGATGAAGGAAAATCGCGCTCTGAAGCATTAATTATTGCCGGAAGAATGAGACTTCGTCCAATATTAATGACTTCAATTGCTCTAATAGTTGGTACATTACCTGTTGCTATTGGATTTAGCGAGACTGCAGCAATGAGAACATCAATGGGAGTCGCAATTATTGGCGGTTTAATTTCTTCTACCTTATTAACCCTAGTGGTTGTTCCGGCGGTTTTTAGCTATATTGATCGCTTCAGAATTTGGGTCAAACTTTCTTTAAAAAAATTGGTCGAATAATTAATAATTTTTATATTATGAAAAAAATAAGTCGCGCTTTCTCACTAATTGAATTATCAATAGTAATTCTGATAATTGGAATACTAGTTGCCGGAGTTACGCAAAGTTCACGCCTTGTAAAAAAAATGCGACTTCAAACCGCACAAAACTTAACCACTAGCTCACCAATACCATCAATCAAAGATCTTGTTTTTTGGTATGAAACATCGCTCGATAGAAGTTTTATTGATAATGAAGAGCAAGATAATTCTAATATTACTATTTGGTATGATTTAAATCCTCAAACATCATCAAAATATGACGCAACCCCGCCAGCAGTCGCCAATCGCCCTAAATTCATTGAAAATGTCTTCAATGGCGGTTCTTTACCAGCAATCCGCTTCGATGGCATTGATGATTATTTAAGAGTAAGTTCGGTTGGCTTAGCTGGTCAGCAATTAACATATTTTGTAGTTGCTAAGCGAAATGCCATATCCCCAGAATCAAGTCCTTTAATTGGAATAAAATCTGGAGCTGTACATGATTATGACAATGTCGAATCGTTTATTGGATTTTATGAATGGAATGGAAGCCAATTACAAGCCTACAGAGCTGGCGGTAAATCAAATATAACAAATCATCCCGGAAATAATATCCCCTATGTTGCAAGCTCAGTATTTAATGGCACTAATAACTTTTCTTATCTAAATGGTGTAGCTTATACTTCGGTAGCTTCTTCAGGTAATTTTGTTATAGATAATTTTTATTTAGCTTGTAGGTGGGTTAACTCTGGAGCTACATCATTTTATAACGCAGATTTTGCAGAAATAATTGTTTTTTCTCGAGCATTAAAAGATGAAGAGAGAAAATCTATTGAACAATATTTAGGAAAAAAATGGGGCATTAAAGTTTCTTAAAGGCATTGTTGCAAATTATTCTCTAAAAAAATCTTTGACATATATTGTTGAGCCATTTCCTTTCCGATTCTAACAACTTATCTTTTAATTTAAGATATATGCCTTGGTGATATTCCTTGAGCCATTTTTTTTCTGGATAGGTTAGCATTTTATAATCAATTAATTCCGGCTCAAAAGGGACTAGTGTAAGGGTTTCAAAATTAAGAAAATCATCATTATATTCTTTGATAACTACTAAATTTTCTAATCTTATTCCATATTCTTGATCTTTGTAAAAACCAGGCTCATTTGATAAAATCATATTGGGAAGTAATTGTTGATATGATCTTTTACTTATAGCGCAAGGACCTTCATGTACTGATAAAAAACTACCTACTCCATGGCCAGTGCCATGAGCATAATCTTTACCATCATTCCATAAATGAAAACGGGCAATACTATCAATATTAGCTCCACAAATATTTCTTGGAAATTTTAATCTCGCAATGGCAATATGACCCTTTAAAACTCTAGTATAATTTTCAATCATTTCTAATGTTGGGCTACCAATTGCTAAAGTTCTTGTTACATCAGTTGTTGCCATCATATCACTACCAAAATATTGTCCACCAGAATCAATTAAATAAAGTGAATTACCGACTATTTTTTTATTGGTTTGCTTTGAACTATTATAGTGAATTATTGCAGAGTTTTCCGCGTAAGCTGAAATGGTAGCAAAACTATTGCTAATAAATTTTGGTGATTGTTTGCGCAATTGAAATAGCTTTTCTTGCGCAGAAATTTCATCAATTTGTTTGGAGTTATTGTAAGAATTTTTTAACCAATATAAAAATTTAGTAACTGCTAAACCATCTATTTCATGAGCTTGATAAGCACTTTTAATTTCAAAAGGATTTTTTATTGATTTAGCTAACTCTATTGGACAATTCTTAAAAATTATTTTGGTTTTAGTGTTTTGTAGAATTTTATAAAGCCAGTAATTAGTTGTTCTATCATCAATTTGGATTGTTGGTGTATTGGAAAAAAAATTTTTTAAATAATCTTGCATTTTTTCAAATGCAATAATCTCAAAATTTTCTAGTTCACAATCCTTAAAACGCTTTCTATCCGCAAAAATTGTTATTTTGTTATTTTTGTGTAAAATTGCATATGCTAAAAAAATTGGAGTATATTCGATATCACAACTACGAATATTAACAAGCCAACATAAATTCTCTGGTTTAGTTATAAAAAGTGCATCAACTTCCAAATTTTTACTTATTTGCTCTCTTTTAATATCTGACGCTATATTTTGTTTTTGATTGCAATAAAAAATAGCCGATTTTTTATTTGGCTTTTGATAAAGCAAATTATTTATCTCTTCTGAAATAAAAACAATATTTTTAACAAATTTCTGACATTCTAAAACAAATTTTATACTAGTTAATTTTGGATCTATAGCTAAGGATTTTGCTTTAACATTGATTTTTAACCATTCTAGAACAGAAATTTTATTTAAATCTAATATTACAAATTCACTATTATCAAGCTGTTGTTTTGCCTGTAAAATATAGCGTCCATCAGTGAAAAAATATGATTTATTATTAGTAATTATTATTGTAGCATTAGAGCCAGTAAAGCCAGAAATTAATTCGATTTTCTTCTGATCTTTCGGTAAATATTCGCTAAAAAATTCATCATTATTTGGCAATAAAAAGAAATCAATTTTTTCTTTTTTTAAAATAGTTTTTATAGTATTAATCATTAATTTAAGTATTTATAAAGTTTGAATTTAAAAAATAATTTTAAAAAATGACAAATAAAAAAACAGCTTATTCTTGTCAATCTTGTGGAGCAGTTCATTTTAAATGGTCTGGAAAATGTTCTGAATGTGGAGCTTGGAATAGCTTGGTTGAAGAATTTGCCGAAGGGGGCAATTCTCATTTTAGCAGAATTGAAGAAGATAAAGCACCAAAAAATTCTTCTAAAAATTCTCGCAAAGCTAATTTGGTTAGTTTAGATGGAGCAACTCAAGAATTTGCCAGAATAAAGACCAATATTAACGAACTTGATCGAGTGCTTGGAGGTGGTTTAGTTCAGGGATCGGTAGTATTAATAGGAGGTGACCCTGGTATTGGTAAATCAACATTATTACTACAAACCGCTCATAGCCTATCAAAAAATCAAAATTCAATTATATATATTTCAGGAGAAGAATCTGTTGATCAAGTGCGCCTTAGAGCAAAAAGATTAGAATGTAATGAACAGTCAATTAAATTAGCTTCAACTACTAATGTTTCAGAAATAATCAATACCATCAAAGATGAAAAAAAGCCGGTAATTGTAATTATTGACTCTATTCAAACCATGTTTCTTGAAGAGCTCTCTTCAGCACCAGGAACGGTTTCACAAGTTCGCGCCGCCGCTGGCGAATTAACAATTTTCGCTAAAAAAAATAATATTACATTATTAATTGTAAGTCACGTCACTAAAGATGGACAAATTGCTGGTCCTAAAGTTTTAGAACATATGGTTGATACAGTTCTTTATTTTGAAGGAGAAAAAGATTTGCATTTTCGAATTTTACGCGCAGTTAAAAATCGTTTTGGTCCTGCAAATGAGATAGGGGTTTTTGAAATGAATGATATTGGCTTATCAGAAGTTTCAAATCCTAGCGAATTATTTTTAACATCCTATGATCGCGATACCAGTGGAACCTCTGTTTTTGCAGGAATTGAAGGAACTAGACCAATTCTGGCTGAAGTTCAAGCTTTGGTGGCACCGTCCTTTATTCCAACTCCAAGGCGAGCAGTAGTTGGTTGGGATATTAATCGTTTGGCAATGATAATAGCAGTTTTAAATAATCGCTTTGGAATAAATCTATTTGACAAAGAAGTTTATCTTAATATTGTTGGCGGTTTAAAAATAATTGAAACTTCAGCCGATTTAGCAGTTGCTTGCGCTCTAATTTCTGCTGTAAGAGATATTGCCTTACCAAAATCAACGATTGCGATTGGTGAAATAGGTCTTACTGGCGAAATTCGTATGGTTGGCAATTTGGAAACACGTTTAAAAGAAGCCAGTAAATTAGGTTTCAAAAACTGTATTATCCCAAAAGCAAATGAAAAAAATAAAAATTTTTTAAATCTTAAAAAATCACTACCTGAATTAAATTTTTATCTTGTTTCACATATTCGTGATTTAAGTAAATTTTTAAAAACTACCAGTAAATAAAATTAGGCACTGTTAACAAAGGTTTGTAAACTCTATAATACTTACTACTTAAATAAATATTCATTTAAATTATGAGAAACGATTTGCAATCATCAATTCCATCAACACAACTAAGTACCGAGATGATAGCATATCTTCTCCTTACTTACGCTTTAGAGGCAATAAATGGCGCCCCACCAATTGCAAAAATAGAACAAAGCGAAAGAAAAGAAGATCCAAGTAGCATTATCAAACTAAGAACCGTATTTGAGACAAGAGGTTTAAGAGAAGTCATAAATGAAAAAAAAGGATTTACACTTCTACAACCAGCAAATTCCAGCTTTGTAGAATCTAGTGCGATTTTTAATTATCAAGATCAACATGCAGCATTTGCGATTGGCGATGATAATAAATTTCGATTAGTAAAAATTGAAAACAATGGTACATTAACTGAACAAACCATTTCTTTTAAAGAACAAGAAATTTTTGATTCTTCAAGTGTAGCTTTAGAATTAAAAGCATCTGAAACAACTGGAAATATTGCAAAATTTGCTGATATCTCAACTATGCAATCAACTAATGTAGGTGATGACAGTTTTTTACCAACAGTTTTAAGAAGAGTTGCTATTGAAAAAGATGGAAGCGGAAATTTGCAAAAAGTAACAATCTCATTTAACCCAATGACTAAGTTACATAGCAATGCTCATTTTTTTATCACTCCTGGAATTAATATAGAAATAACCGATCATGCATTATTATCGAATCCTGACTTTATTGCATTAATTCAAGATAGAGATAGTTTTTTTAAGGCAATGGGTCCAAGCATTATAGTTTATCCAGATACTCAAGATCAAGGTAAAGTAAAGATTGCTGGCACTATCCCCTTTATAACAGCAGGTCAATTAGAATTTAGACGATTTTCTTCATCTTTATCAGATCAATCTTGGAGCGCTGTTAATATTTCTAACCCTCAATGCGAACTTGATTTATCAAGTGACTTTGGTATTGATCCCTTACTCCCAACACAATCATTTTGTATCAATAGAAATGGCACTGTTGCCGTTCTTGTTCCAGATGATGATAATCCAAATAAAAAAAATATTTTAATTATAAATGCAACTCACAAAAGCGCCCTTACAAACCTTACAGCCGATTTATCCAATTTTATCAAAAAGTTTGACCCTGATTTTAAATATTTAAAAACAGGTTTAGCTAAATTACTTTTTGATGCTACTAAAAAATGTTTTCACGAGGGAAAAGATCTTATTGATGAAATATCAAAAAATATTACTTCTTGCCTTAAAGATCTTACTCCAGAGGTAATTAGTACAATTAATTCTGCAATTAGCGCAACTCTTGGAGCAACAACTACAGCTGGCGTAACAACCACAGCTGGCGTAACAACTACCTACGGAAATTCTTCAAACTCAACCAATTCTTCTTTGGCAAGTCAACCATCAAGTTATGATAATCAAAATAATGTTATTATTGGCCTTAGTTGCGCTCTAGCAATCGCTGCATGTTGTTGTGCAATCGCTGGTATTTCAGCTCATTATAATCGTCAAGCAAGAGTAGCTGCAGAAGAGAGGCTAAACCACCTTGCTCATCAAGGTGACCCAACTGGGTTAGGTGGAGGTGGAGGTGGTAATAGTGTGTAGGAATGATTCTCTTATACTAATTCCAATGTCAAATTAAGCAAAATATTTTTGCTAAAATTTTCCTAAAATGACATCACAATTATTTTTCCTTGAGCAGTTTTTTGATGAAAATCTCCATAAAATTTATATTCACCATTTTTAAGGGGTTGAATATTAATTGTAACCTTCTTTTTAGACGCCACTAGTTTTTCTTTTTTTAAATCATCGCTTTCAAATTCTTCGACTGTGCTATCAAGATTTTCAATAATCAGTTTAAATTTAACATTCTCCTTAACTTTAATAATATCAGGATAGAATTTGTGATTTTTAATCTGAATTAGAAATTCATTAGAATTACTGTTGGATTGTTGATTTTCTTGTGCAAAAGAAGAGCTAGAGATAATCAATATTAAAAAAACATAATAGAATATTTTCATAAAATTATCGAGGTAGAATTTTAATTTTTTTTAAAACTTTAAAGATTGTGTTTGGTATTATAACAATTCTTAACTCTAAATCAATTATAACAAAATATTTATTTTTTAGTCGTGCTTTTACGCAACGATACTATCTTTTAGTCGTGCTTACGCAACGACATGATTTTTAAAATTACAATTTTAAAATTGTATCAGCAAGAATTTTAGCCAACTCATCCTTGGTTATTTTTCCTAGGTTGCGAGATGTTTTTTTAGAAATAATTATTGCCTTAGTTTGATTACTACCGAAAATTTCTCCATTTTCAATATCATTACCAATAACTATATCGCAATTTTTTTGAATTAATTTTTTTTGAGTATTTTCTTTTAAATTTTTACTTTCAGCACAAAAACCAATAACAATTTTTGGACGATCTTTTGATTTTCCCACATACTCAAGAATATCAAGATTTTTTTCAAAATCTAAATGCAAATTTTTGTTATCTGTTTTTTTTATCTTTTCTTTTGCAACTCGCTTTACTTTAAAATCAGCAACTGCAGCACAACCAATAAAAACATTGCACCATTTTAGATTATTTTTTACCGCATCAAACATTTCTGTAGCAGTTTTAATATTAATAATATTTTTTTTTGGTATAGAAATTTCCTGATTAATATTAGCACAAATCATCTTAACCTCTGCACCCATTTCATAAAATAGCTTAGCAATAGCAATTGATTGTTTTCCAGAAGAATTATTGCCAATAAATCTTACCGGATCAATCGGTTCGTATGTGGCTCCACCGGTAATTAGAATTTTTTTATTTTTTAAAAGATCTTTATTTATGAAAAAATTTTCAATTTGCAAAACAATATTTTCTACACTAGCCATCTTACCAATTCCATACTCTTGACAGGCTAATTTATCTGACTCAGGATCAATTATTGAAATTCCTCTATCAATTATTTTTGATATATTTTGTTGGGTAGCTGGGTTATGCCACATTTTTTCATTCATAGCCGGAGCAACAATAATTTTTTTATCACTGGCCAATATAACAGAAGAAGCCAGATCATCAGCATAACCATTAGCAATTTTGGCAATAAAATCAGCAGTGGCAGGAGCTATAATTATTAAATCATTTTTTCTGGATAATTTAATATGGCCTATATTAACTTCATCTTCTAGAGAAAATAGTTCATTATAAGTTTTAGTTCCAGACAAGCTTGATGCCAGTAAAGGGGTTATAAATTGACATGCAGAGTTAGTTAAAATGCAATTTACTTCATAATTTTTTTTTCTTAGCAAACGAACTAAATCCATTGATTTATAACAGGCCACACTTCCGGTGATTATTAATAAGATTTTCTTATTCATTTATTTAAAATAATAATTTTTACTTATGATAATAAATCATAATTTTGCAATATTTTCCAAGCAGATTCAGTTATTACCCTGCCCCGAGGAGTTTTTTCAATAAAACCTTGCTGAATCAAATATGGCTCAATACTATCTTCAACAGTATCTTTTTCTTCACCGACTGCGTAAGCTATTGTTTCTACGCCAACAGGGCCACCGCGATAATTTTTAGCAATAAAATTTAAATAACGGTGATCAGAAGCGTCCAAACCATACTTATCAATTTCTAAGCAACTAAGCGCATGATCAGCAATTTTTAAAGATATAATTTTTTCACTAAAACTAGTTGCAAAATCTCGAACTCTTTTTAGAAGTCTGATAGCTATTCTAGGAGTGCCACGAGATCTTCTTGCTATTTCTTTACCAGCTTCATTATCTATTCCGATTTGTAAAATTTTTGCATCGCGAATAATTATTTGCTCCAATTCACTTACACTATAAAAATTTATTCTTAAAGGGATACCAAAACGATCTTTTAAAGGATTAGCAATGGCTCCAATTCTAGTTGTAGCGCCAACTAAAGTAAATTTTGGTAAATCAATTTTTATTGCTCTTGCCGAAGGACCTTCGCCTATAATTATATCAAGCTTGTAATCTTCCATTGCCGAATATAAAACTTCTTCAACATTTTTATTTAAACGATGAATTTCATCAATAAATAAAACATCTCCTTGTTGTAAATTGGTCAAAATGGCAGCCAGATCTCCAGATTTTGAAATTACTGGTCCGGAAGTGCTTTTAAAACCAACGCCCATTTCATGTGCAATTATTTGCGCAAGAGTGGTTTTTCCAAGACCGGGGGGACCAAAAAACAAAGTGTGATCAAGTATGTCTGATCTTGCTTTTGCTGATTGCAAAAAAATTTGTAAATTTTCTTTTAATTTTTCTTGCCCAAGAAAATCTTTTAAATAAGACGGCCTTAAAACATTATCAAATGGCTCTTCTTCAAGCTTTTCTGGGTTTAAATTATTATTTTTATTCATTTTTTCTTAAAAGAAAATTTAAGATTTTTTCTTTGATAGTTCACGAAGTGCTGAAGTTATAAGATTTTCAAGAGTTATATTTTTATTATCTGAAATAATAAAATTAATAATTTTTAAAGAATCGTGCTTCTTATAGCCAAGATTTTCAAGAGCCGATAAGGCATCTTGAACATTTTGATTATTATTATCAAAATTATCGATATTAATATTATCATTGATAATTCCAACATCAATACCGAGTTTCTTTGGAGCATCTCGCATTTCGGTAGTAATTCTTGATGCTAATTTTGGACCTATTCCTGAAATTTTTGAAAATGTTTTAATATCAACACTGGCAATGGCTTTAACCAATTCTTCTATACTTAAAGCGCTAAGAATTTTTTGCGCCATTTTTGCTCCAACACCCTGAACTTTCATCAATTCTAGAAACCATATTTTTTCAATTTCACTAATAAAACCATATAGCTCTATAGAGTCTTGTTTGACCATAGTTTCAACTATTAGAGATATTTCTTGTTTTTTTTGATGATTATTTAAGAAATTGGCAGTTTTGTGCGATATAAATAAAACATAACCAACCCCACCAACATCTATTAAACATTTATCTTCTTGAATGTGATCAATAAAACCTCTTAATCTTCCAATCATAAAATTTAAGTTAAAATTTTTAAAATTTTATTTTACTATACTTGGACTATATCAATCTTGCAATTTTTTTATTTTTTGCAACTTATACCAAATCCCATCTTTAAATAAAATTATAACAAAATATTTTATTAGTCGTGCCTTAAGGCAACGACACGATTTTATTAGTCGTGCCTTAAGGCAACGACACGATTTTTGAGATAAAAATTTTTAAAAAATGAAGCTGTATATCCATACAGCTGAGGCTCGTGTCGCTCGCTTTAGCGCGACTGAAAAATTTTTTAGAAATTTTTTTACCAAAAATATGAAGTTAGAATTTTAATTTTTTTAAAACTTTTAAAGATTGGATTTGGTATTAAATATATTGTGGATAATTAAATTCGATAATTATTTTTATTTAAAAAATTTCAAAATCCTATGATACATAATAATTATCTAGATACAATTGAATGGAAATTTAGTGATGGTTTAGTTAAATATGATCAAGCTTTGTCTTTTATGGAAAATAGAGTTGATGAGATAATAAATCAAAAACAACAGCAGTTAATTTGGATTCTTGAACATTATCCAGTTTACACCGCAGGAGTAAGTGCTAAAGATTCTGATTTATTAGATAAACAAAATATTGATATTTTTAAAACTAATCGTGGCGGAAAATACACTTATCACTGCCCTGCCATGAAGATCATTTATGTAATGCTTGATTTAAAAAGATTCTTTCATCCAAAAAAACCAGATGTTTCTTTATTTGTAAAATTTTTAGAAACATGGGTAATAGCTACTCTTGATAATTATAATATCAAAGGACAATTGAAAAATAATCGCGTCGGAATTTGGGTTGATGATAATCAAACTGAAAAAAAAATTGCTGCACTTGGAATAAAGCTAAAAAAATGGGTTAGCTATCATGGTATAGCAATCAATATTGCTCCAGATCTAGAAGGTTTTAAGAAAATAATACCGTGCGGTATTAGTGAATACGGAATTACATCAATGAAGGATTTAAAAATTATCAGTAATTATGATGATAATTTTAGTAAGAATTTTGATAAAACTTTACAAAAAGAGTTTTTTAACATTTATAGCAAATTTTATCTTTAAGAAAGCTATATAAATCAGAAATATAATTTACAAAGGTAAATTATCATGTTTTCTCCAAGGTCTACTTACCTGCTTATTTTTTAGAATTTGCAATGCTAAATAAATTCTTTTACGAGTATTTTGTGGTCTAATAACCTCATCAATATAACCTCTTGACGCCGCAACAAAAGGTGAAGCAAATTTTTCACGATATTCAGTAACTTTCAAATTTTTTTGATTAGGATCTTTAGCTTCTTCTCTAAAAATAATTTCTACCGCACCTTCGGGACCCATTACAGCAATCTCAGCACTAGACCATGCGTAATTAACATCTCCACATAAATGTTTTGAATTCATCACTATATAAGCACCACCATAAGCTTTTCTAGTAATAACAGTTATTTTAGGAACTGTAGCCTCACCAAAAGCATATAGTAGCTTTGCCCCGTGTTTAATTATACCATTATGCTCTTGATCAGTGCCAGGTAAAAAACCAGGGACATCAACAAAAGTGACAAGAGGAATATTGAAAGCATCACAAAACCTGATAAATCGAGCAGACTTTTCACTAGCTTTAATATCAAGACAACCAGCTAATTGCATGGGTTGATTGGCAACAACACCAACAGTTTGACCCTCGATACGACCGAAGCCAACAATAATATTTTTAGCATAATTTGGTTGTATTTCAAAAAAATCACCCTCATCAACTATTTTTTCAACTAATTCGAGCATATCGTAAGGTTGATTAGGATTTTCAGGTACTAGAGTATTTAAAGAAAGATCAATTCGATCGTAATTATCATCAACAGGTATTTGCGGTAATTCAGACTTATTTGAAAGTGGCAGAAAATTAATTAAGCGACGAGTTTGTAGTAATGCCTCTATATCACTTTTAAAAGCAAGATGAGCAACTCCACTTTTAGTGCTATGAACTGATGCTCCACCTAAATCTTCTTGCGAAACATTTTCATGGGTTACTGTTTTCACTACATCTGGACCAGTTACAAACATGTAGGAAGAATTTTCCACCATAATAGTAAAATCTGTAAGAGCGGGAGAGTAAACCGCACCTCCAGCACAAGGACCCATGATTAATGAAATTTGCGGAATCACACCACTGGCATTGATGTTGCGCTGAAAAATTTCTCCATAACCACCAAGAGAATCGACTCCTTCTTGAATTCTAGCGCCACCAGAATCATTAATGCCAACAACTGGAGCACCGACTTGCATAGCTTTGTCAAGAATATGACAAATTTTCTTAGCATGGGCTTCGCCAAGAGACCCACCCATTACGGTAAAATCTTGACTATAAACAAATACCAAACGACCATTTATAGTTCCTTGACCTGTCACTACACCATCTCCAGGGTGTTTTTTATCTTCCATTCCAAAATCATAGCAACGATGCTCAACATATAGACCATATTCTTCAAAAGAGTCTGGGTCAAGCAATACTTCAATTCTTTCGCGAGCTGTAAGCTTGTTTTTTGAATGCTGTAAATCAATTCTTTTTTGACCGCCACCAATTCTGGCCTCCTCGCGCTTAGAAGCTAGCTTTGCAACATTTAAAGAAGTCATATAATTAATATTAGTTTATTTTAGCAATAATTGTTTCTCCACCAATCATGGTTTGCCCTATTAAAGACTTAATTTCAATTGATTCTGGCAAGTAAACATCTGCACGACTACCAAACCGAATAATTCCGTAACGTTGCCCCGTAGCAACTTCTTGTTGATCTTTTAACTCTGATACAATTCTTCTAGCCACCAACCCAGCAACTTGAACAAATATTATTTCGTGATTACTATTTGTTTTAACAACAACAGAATTTCTTTCATTTTCAGTGCTTGCATCTTCAGAATTAGCGCTTAAGAATTTTCCGGGTTGATAATTCACTTTAATAACTTTACCAGCAACAGGAACACGATTTACGTGAACATTAAAAACATTTAAAAAAATACTGATCTTATTAAATTTTTTCTTACCATACCCCAATTCTTCTGGAGCTTCGACACCATATTCAACCCTAGTTACCACTCCATCAGCAGGACTAACTAGTATATTTTCTTCAACCGGAACTATTCTATTGGGATCTCGAAAAAAGAAAATACACCACAAAGTAGCAACAAATCCTATTAAACCCAAGAAATTACTTATCAAAGCTAGTATAATTGCTACTAAAGCAAAAATTAAAATAAATTTATAACCCTCTTTGTGAACCGGAAAGCTTGCCATTTTAACAGCATCGATAATGTCATTCATATTAAATAAATTATAATTGATAGCAATTCTAGCTAAAAATAATAGCTAGAGATAAAAATTTAAAACAGGCTAATTTGAAGTAAATTTAATCACTCGTCGCGGGACTTTTCCCATAATTTTAAAAACTCTTTGGTAGAGTATTGCTTCTTTTCAATTGACTCTGTGCTGATTATAAAATCAATAATTTTTTGTTCAACTATGAAATTTTTTAATCGATCAATTTCATCTGGATTATTTTTATAATAATCAAGAAGGGTTTTTTGATCACCGTCAAATCCAGAAAGCATCTTAATAAATTGATTATTAAAATCTTCATTGGTTGCTTCAATTTTATTTTTTTTAGCTAAATCTGATAAAATTATTCCAAATCTTATCAGTTTTTCAATTTCTTTACGCTCTTTTTCTATAACCTTCCCTCTTTCTTTTTCATTTTTAAATTTTTCTTGTTGCTCTATTTTCTTTTTAAAATCTTCTAATTGATTTTCTATCATACCATCGGGTATCTCAAAATCATACTTCTTATTAAGAAATTCAAAGATATCTTTTTTAAATAAAGATTTTGACATTTTATCGTAATTCTCTTTGAGACCTTTAGAAATCTCAACATTAAATTTTTCTTTATTTTCAATATTGAAATTTTTCTTAATAAAATCATCGCTTAATTCTGGTAAATCAGCACATAGAATATGATTTACTTTTACATAAAACTCAGCATCTTTAGATGATAAATCTTCTTTATGATAATTTTTTGGAAATGTTACTTTAACCTTAACTTCATCACCTTCTTTTTTTCCAACTAATTGCTCCTCAAAATCATCAATAAAACTTTTGCTACCAAGCTCTAGCTGATAGTTTTTGGCAGCACCTCCTTCAAATTCTTTTTTATCAATTTTACCAACATAGTCTATATTTACAGCATCACCAATCTTTGCCTTATAGCTATTTTCTTGCTTATTCCAAGTACAGAATCTTTTGGCTACTTCATTGATTGATTTAGAAATATCTTCTTCACTAATTTTAACTTCTTTTTTTACTACTTTAATTTTATTTAATTCAATTTCTGGCACTTCTGGAAATATTTCAAATGATATTGTTATTTCGGCATCTTGACCGATTTCAAATTTTTTGATATCAACTTTAGGAGATATTGCTAATTTCAATTTATTGTCATTTATGATCTTTTTTAAAGTTTCAGAAATTATTTTATCCAATTCATCCGCAGTAATTGAAGCTCCATATTTTTCTTTGATTAGTTTTTCTGGAACATGACCTTTACGAAATCCATTTAGAGAGAAATTTTTTTGAGCTTTTTTGATATAATCGTTGACTTTTTTATCAACTACAATGAAGGGGACTATGATTTGATATTCTTTTTTTAATTTTTTGTCATAGACGTTTTTAGTTGCGATCTCCATAATCAGAAGTTTTAAAGTTGATTTTTTTAAGATGGTGCGGACGGAGGGACTTGAACCCACATGCCTTGCGGCGCTAGATCCTAAGTCTAGTGCGTCTGCCAATTTCGCCACGTCCGCTTGTAAATATTTTGAAGTTTAATTATAAAGATTTTTATTAAAAGTCTTTTAGTTAAAACTACTAATAAATTTTAGAAATGATAAAAATTAAAACTAGAACAAAATTTATTCAGCGAGGGGAATGACATTGATAAAAATACGATTTTTATATGCCGATTTAACAAATTTAACAGTACCAGAAATTTTTGCAAAAATTGTATGATCTTTACCAATTCCAACATTTTCGCCAACATGCCACTTAGTTCCTCTTTGACGAGCAATTATGTTGCCAGCCTTAACAATTTCACTACCATATTTTTTAATACCAAGCCTTCTACCAGCCGAATCTCGACCGTTTCTTGAACTGCCACCAGCTTTTTTTGTTGCCATATTAGCTCCTAAAAAATTAATTAAAGTTATTATTTATGATTTGATTGATAGAACTTTTAAAATCGTTTGTTTTTGACGATGTCCGTTTTTTCTACGCGAGTTTTGTCTTCTTCTTTTTTTAAAAATAATTATTTTATCATCTTTAAAGGTTTTGATTATTTCAGCCTCAACCTCAGCACCACTAATAAAAGGACTGCCAAATGATACTTCTCCACTCTCTTTCTTTAGAAAAAGAATTTTATCAAGATTTACTTTGGAGCCGACATCACCAGCTATTTTTTCAACAATAATTTTTTGATTTGGCTCAACACGATATTGCTTTCCGCCAGTTTCTACAATTGCAAACATAAGTTATTAAAATATAATTCTTTCAAAAAGATAGTTCTAGAATTTGATCTCTATTTTTATTTTTTAAATTAATCGACAAAAAGGAAATTAATATTTTTGTAAAAGCTCAGAAATTTATTTGCAGTCTTCTTGATTTTGCTGACTTAAATGGTTTTCTGCGACTTCTCGCCAAAATCAACTTTAAATTTATTTAGATCTAAATATAGATTTAAGATGAGATTAATTTATAGTTAAAATAAAAGACACTAGATATTACATTCAAAGGTTATTTTGTCAATCTTAATTTTAAAAAGAAGCATGATTAACGAATATTTTACAGCAAAAAAAAGACTATATATTCAAAGCGTTAAGGGTCGATTTCGTAGCTTAAAAACCAAATTAAATTATGTTTTTTTAAGTATATATAGTTTTGCTCCTTTCATAAGATATAATAGAGGAGAGGGCGTTTCTGATCAGGCAATATTAATAGACATAACTAATAGTAAAGTTTTTTTCTTTTTTATTGAAATATGGCCACAAGAAGCATATTACCTAGCAGGTATATTGATTATCTCTGCAGTGATGTTATTTTTTATAACATCACTTTTTGGAAGAGTTTGGTGTGGATATGCTTGTTTTCAAACAGTATGGACAGATATCTTTGTGGCAATTGAAAAATTGTTTCAAGGAGATCGTAATGACAGAATATTGCTCGATAGGAAAAATAATTTTCAAAAATACCTACGCAAAACTTTAACCCATTTATGCTGGATAGCATTATCCTTATTGACTGGCTTTTTATTCACCTGTTATTTTAATAACTCTTTGGAACTTGTTAATAAATTACTTAACGGCAATCTCTCTTTAAAAGTTACGGGTTGGATATTTGGTATTGCTGGTATGACTTACATAATGGCAGGTTTTGCCAGAGAGCATGTATGCACTTATATGTGTCCTTATGCCAGATTTCAATCGGTAATGTTTGATAATAACACTTTGATAATATCATATGATAAAAATCGTGGTGAACCCAGAGGAAAATGGAAACAGGGCGATAGCTTTGAAAATCGTGGTCATTGCATCGACTGTAAACAATGCTTAGTAGTTTGCCCAACTGGAATAGATATTCGCAACGGTTTGCAGATGGAGTGTATTGCTTGCGGTCTCTGTATTGATGCTTGCGATAATATTATGAGTAAAGTGGGCTTACCTAAGGGTTTAATTAGATATGATACCCTTTCTAATTTATTAGAACCTTCGCAAAAAAAAGAATTTAAAATTTTAAAACCAAGAACTTTTTACTATGTTACTATTTTATTAATAGTAAGCAGTATAATGCTTTCTAGCTTAGTTTTAAAAGCTAAGATTGAAATTTCAATAAATCCCGATCGAAATCCTTTATATGTAAAATTAAGTGATGGTTCAATTCGTAATGGCTATGAAATTAAAATAACCAATAAAACTTACTCAAAACAAAGTTTTAGGTTGTTAGTAAAAAATCAAAATCAACTAATTTCAACCTCTACTAATCTTGATCTAAATAATCTTGAGGTTGATGCACAATCGGAAGCATTCTTTAAGATTTTCTTAACTATTTCAAAAAATTATTTGGGTGAAAATAATATACAAAATATACAAGAAATGGTGGTTGAATTTGAAATAATTGATAATGACAAGAATGAAATTTACAGCGCTGGCAGTAAGTTTATCTTTAATTAAATCAAGAAACCAAGAAATGCAGGGGGAATAAAATTATTTAAACTATATGATTATACCAAATCCCATCTTTAAATCAAATTATAACAAAATATTTTTGCCAGTCGTGCCCTAGGGCACGACTGGCAAAAATCGTGTCTTTGCTTTAGCACGACTAATAAAATATTTTGTTATAATTTGATTTAAAGATGGGATTTGGTATTACTAACTAATTTTAATCCACTTGCCGTTTTCTTTTTTATAAAAATTGGTTGGGATGATTTCATTTGTTAAGTTCTTTTTTGAAAAAAAATAGAAAGATCTATTAAAATTTTCTAAAAATTTTTTTGATGGCTCACTAAGAAAAACTAAATAATCGGCACCATTTGAATTGTGCTCTTGATCAGTTAATAATATAGGTTGACGAGTTATATCAAAATTTTTGTCAAAGATTGTTATATGCGGAATAAACTTGTTTTTTCCATAGCTCCATAGTGATTTATCAATTTCTTCTATTTCGTTTTTATTTGCTGAAAATATTAAAACTTTTTTCTTTTCATCTAAAATTTTCAATAATAGCGGAACAATTGATTTTACTATCTGATCTTCGACTTCATAAAAATTAATTTCTGATTTCATAAATAATTTTCAAATTCTTTAACAATTTTTTGATATAGAGATTTCTTAAAATTAACAATTAATTTTATTAGATCTTCTTTTGAAACCCATTTCCAATGAGCAAATTCTGCATTATTAGTCTTAATATTAATCAAACTATCGTCGCCAATAAATTCAACTATGTACCATCTTTGTTTTTGACCAAGATATTTTCCACCCCAAAATTTTTTTTGTAAATTATAGGGTAAATTGTAGTAAAGATAATTTTTAGTTTTGGCAATCACTTTAATTGCAGAACTGTTAACTCCGGTTTCTTCATTAAGCTCGCGAATCATTGCCAAATCTTCATCTTCACCATTGTCAATACCGCCTTGAGGCATTTGCCAAGCATCGGATTTATTATCTATTCTTTTGCCAACAAAAATTTTTTTTTGATGATTTATCATCATAATGCCAACTCCATTTCTATAAAGATGATCTGGCATAATCCAATCATTTTGATTTGAGGCTGTATTTGACATAAATATAAAAATAGATAAATTTAATAAATATTAATTTATTAATTATATATTTAAAATGAAATTTGTTTCTACTAGACAATCTGCTCCAGCACTTTCTTTTGAAGAGGTTATATTTCAGGGTCTTGCTAATGATGGCGGACTTTACGTTCCAGATTTTTTACCAAAATTTGACGATAAAAAAATATCAGAACTCAAAAAAATGAACTACCAAGAACTTTTTTTTGAAATCACTCGATACTTTGTACAAGAATCAATTAGCGATGAAGATTATAAAAATATAATTGAAAAATCTTACAATAACTTCTCACATAAAGCTATAGCACCATTAAAACAATTAGATAGCAATCATTTTTTGCTTGAATTATTTCACGGACCAACTCTAGCTTTTAAAGATTTTGCACTGCAATTTTTAGGAAATTTGTTAGATCATTTCTTAAAAATTAAAAATCAAAAAATTGTTATAATTGGCGCAACTTCAGGAGACACCGGATCAGCTGCAATTCATGGTTGTATGAATTGCAATAATGCTCAAATCTTTATAATGCATCCCCATAACAAAGTTTCAGAAGTGCAAAGAAAACAAATGACCACAATTCTTAATGATAATATTTTTAATATTGCTGTTGAAGGTAATTTTGATGACTGCCAAGCCATAGTAAAAAAAATGTTTATTAATCAAAATTTCTTGAGTGGTAAAAAAATGGTAGCAGTTAATTCAATTAACTTTGCGAGAATAATGGCACAAATAGTATACTATTTTTACAGCGCTTTAAAACTTGGCTGCAGTGAAAAAAACCCCGTTTCTTTTTCAGTTCCAACTGGAAATTTTGGCGATATTTATGCTGGATATCTAGCTAAAAGAATGGGCTTAAATATAAATAAATTAATTATCGCTACCAATTCAAATGATATTTTATTTCGTTTCTTAGAAAATAATGAATATAATAAAAAAGAGATGATCGAAACAATATCACCAAGCATGAATATTCAGGTGGCAAGCAATTTTGAAAGATTACTTTACGATGGTTACAAATTAATCAAAGAAGAAAATCTAATTGCTAATTTGATGCATAATTTTGAGAGAACCAATAAACTAAAAGTTGCAAATCAAGTTCATCTCGCAATTAA
>CAMASZ010000004.1 GCA_945861125.1 Rickettsia typhi
TCACGAATTGAAGAAATATCTGCAGATCTAGTTATAGATTGTGCTGAGGCTAATCTCATTTGTGCAACTAATCTTGAGCTTTGCGTAACTCCGGCAACTAAAATGCCAATAATCAAAATTACTATTGATAACTCAATTAAAGAGAAGGCAAGTTTTTTATTCATAATTTTTAAATAATTTTATCATTTTGTTGTTATAAATACATAATAGTGAATTTCCTAGTCTTAATGTAAATTGTCTAGCAGTTGTTGGAACTACAATATATTTATCTCGAACTGTGTAGTTAACCGGACTCTCTATACCATTAGAATCAACAATATTTATATTAGGAACTGTAGAGTTATTATTGCTGAACTGGAAATGGGTTTCATTGCCATCGTCATAGACTTTAAGAGGGGTTATGTCATCAGACTTGCCAGCAAGACTATAATCGAAGTTTAGCTTAAGATCTTCGGGATTTCTATCAATTATACCCGGCAACTCTTCATCAACTCTTGCTTTTGGCGTTGGTGTTTTTATAACCGCAACGTTGGTAGGTAGAGCACTCGGCAATGTTTTTTTGGCAGATGGTATCTTTGCGGCTATATTGGGAACTGATAATTGAGGAGGTATTGGTAATGGTTGCCCAACTTGTGGATAAAAAAATCTGACGGTATAAACTAAATCTTCATCAGCCTTACCGGTAAATTCATCTGATCTGATGTCAAAATGGTAAGTTCTTTTGTTGGTGATGATGGTCATGTTAGTATGGGCCGCTACTTCCAGAGGTCTGATAAAAATTCTTTTGCCAGATGGAGTTAATCGCCATGCAAAAGCTTCTCCTATTGAGATCATTTCAATTTCTTCATCATCAGAAAATTCAATGAAAGATTGATAGTTGTAATAAAATTTTAATTCATAAACCTCGTTTGGATTATATACCAAAGTTCTAATTCTAGAATCGGTGGTTATTGGGGTTTGTGCAAGCGCAGATCCGCTAATAACAAATAGAAGTATAATTATTTTAAATATAAACCGAATCATGCGGCTAAAATTAATTGAATTATTTAATAACTAAATATCTCTTCAGTAACAGTGTATTTATTGACCTGAAAACCAAGAGGATTGATCATTCTTTCTTCCATTGAAAGTTGTATTTCAGGAGTAAAAAAGAATGAAATTGTTGCTACTTCATCTTTTGATATAATTTGAGTAGATTTGTCGCTGGTAATTTGTCTGTTAATTCTTATTAAAGCATTGTTAGAGTCCTGAAATTGTACAGACTTAACCCTAACATTTATTTTTGAATCAGCTCCCAATTCTCTGGGATTAATTCTTGTTTTAAATTCATTGTAAACCGCAGGAAGTGAGAACAATCTTACTTCTTCAGCATCTTGTTTGTATGTTTTTGGGTCATAACCACTGGCAGATCTTATGTATTTATTAACAAAATATTTTCGCATCACTTGATCTCCTGTAAAATTTTCAGAAGAAAGTTGTTTTACAACTGTAGCAATGCCGGTTTTTTCTTCAATTTCAACCACATATGGCTCAAGAGATTTTGAAGACATTATTGATTTTACAAAAATTACCGAAATAGCAACAGAAAACATTGATATAATTGTAAAAAGCAACAAAATGTTTCGTTGTACTACAACTATTTGGTAACGATTAGTATACCAGCTTTTTATTTTTGTTTTATCTTTTGAATCTTCACCCATTTGATTGCTAAATTTTATAAATATTTATTTTAAACATATGCACCTAATGTGCTTGAGACGTGTCGTCTAAATTAGCGCGATTACAGATATTTACGTAATGATGCTAAAAC
Source organism: Rickettsia typhi (assembly GCA_945861125.1). Taxonomy (GTDB): domain Bacteria; phylum Pseudomonadota; class Alphaproteobacteria; order Rickettsiales; family UBA1997; genus CAILUF01. Next base: position 1,811 of record CAMASZ010000004.1, read on the forward strand.
CACTTACAAGAATATTTCTGTTATATTTAATTTAGATATAACAAATAATATAATAAATAACTAAAAATTTTCTAACTCAAGTATTTTTATTGATATTTTTAATTAATTCAAATTTTATCTTTGAATTTTATTTATTAATAACATTTTTGCTTTTAAATTTTATCATTATTTTGCCTAAATCATTAAATTAAAAATAAATTAAAGTTTATAAATGAATTTTATTAATGACGAAAAAATTTCAACGTTACAAAAAATAGATCGCTTAAACTGGCTTCTTATAACTCTTATAATTTCATTAGCATTTATAGGTTTTATAATGTTATATTCGGCTGGCGGTGGTTCTTTTAGGCCTTGGCTGATCAGACAATTTGGTTTTTTTTGTTTGTTTTTTCCTTTAATGATATTTATTGCAGTTACCGATATAAAAATATGGTTTAAGCTATCTTATTTGTTTTATGCCGTTGCCTTAACTTTGGTTCTGTTGGTTGATATAATTGATGGAATAGGACATAACGCAATGGGCGCAACTAGATGGTTTAAAATTGGACCAATTAAAATTCAGCCTTCAGAAATTATGAAGGTTTGCACAGTTTTTGCGCTTGCTAAATATTATTATAATATTGAAGTTGGTAGTATTGATAAAAATAAACATTTGATAATCCCATTACTGATAATTCTAGCGCCAGTGGTTTTAATTTTTTTACAGCCAGATTTGGGGACGGCAACTATATTATTGATGGTCGGAATCTCAATATTATTTCTTGCTGGAGTTGGCATTGGGAAGTTTATTTTTGCAGGAATGGTAACTCTGATTTCGATACCTTTTATATGGATATTTTTTCTTCATGATTATCAAAAAAAAAGAGTTTTAACTTTTTTAAATCCAAATGAAGATCCGCTTGGCAGTGGTTATAATATAATTCAATCAAAAATTGCAATTGGTTCTGGAGGAATGTTTGGCAAGGGTCTTTTAAATGGAACTCAAGGGCAATTAGATTTTTTGCCAGAAAAGCAAACAGATTTTATTTTTACAATGCTTGCTGAAGAGCTTGGATTTATTGGGGCAACAATTACAATTGTTATTTGTTGTATTATAGTAGGAATTTGTATACACATTGCAAATAATACCAAGCATCAATACGGAAAATTATTTATAATGGGTGTGGTTAATATATTTTTTATTCATATGTTTATTAATATGGGTATGGTGATGGGGGTAATACCAGTTGTGGGCGCTCCCTTACCATTTGTATCGTATGGTGGTACAATTATGGGTGCGATGATGATAGGTTTTGGTATGGTTTTGAATATAGATTTAAATCGTAATGTTGATTTACAAAATTTAAAAAAGAGAATTATTATATGACCATTAAAGTTCGTTTTGCACCCTCTCCAACTGGCTTTTTGCATGTTGGTAATATTCGCGTTGCTATAATTAATTTTTTATATGCTAAAAAAAATAATGGCCAATTCTTGCTTAGATATGATGATACTGACTCACAAAGGGTTCGAGATGAATATTCAAAAATGATCGCCAAAGATATGGCTTGGTTAGGTTTAGAATATGATGATTTTTTTAGGCAATCTAGTCGTTTAAATCGATATGAAGAAGCGAAAAATTTGTTAATAAAAAAAGGTCGTCTCTATGAATGTTTTGAAACTCCTGAAGAATTAAATTTACAACGAAAGTCACAAATAATATCTGGCATTGCTCCAGTTTATGATCGAAGCGCACTTCGTCTTAGTAGCGAACAAAAGCAAATCTTGCGTAATCAAGGTCTAAAGCCTCACTATCGTTTTTTATTGCTTGATGGCGAAGTTTCTTGGCAAGATAAAATAAAAGGTAAAATCACTTATCAGGGTCGCCATTTTTCTGATCCGGTTTTAATTCGCGAAGAAGATGGTAATGGTTTTGGTATTCCAACCTATACTTTTTGTTCGGTAGTGGATGATATTGATTATAAGATAACCGATATAATTCGTGGCGAAGATCATATTACTAATACCGCGATACAAATTCAAATTTTTGAAGCATTGGGTGCTTCACCTCCTGATTTTGCACACTTGTCATTAATTAAGGCATCAGAAGGAAAAATTTCTAAAAGGGAGGGTGGTTTTGATATAAAGTCGCTTAGAGAAGAGGGTTATGAGGCCATGTCAATAGTGAATTTGCTATCTCAAATTGGTACTTCGCAATCATTAAAAATTTACACAGATTATGCAGAGCTAATTAATAATTTTTCTTTCGATAAATTTTCTAAGTCAGCTACCAATTACGATATTTCTGAATTATTGAATATTAATCAAAAGCTATTGCAAACCTATGAATTTAATGAGATTAATGACATATTAAAGCGAGAAAATAAAACGATATCACAAAAATTATGGAGCCCAATTAAAGCAAATATATTTTTTTTAAAAGAGATTGATGAATGGATAGAAATATGCTCGGATAATTTTAAATATGAAAATAATCAAAAAGATAAAGAGTTTCTAAATCAATGTTTAGAAGTCTTGCCAGCTGATACTGGTAATGAGAATAGCTGGAATATTTGGTTAGATAATATTAAAAAAATATCGGATCGCAAAGGAAAAGATCTTTTTATGCCAATTCGTTTAGCTTTAAGTGGCAGAGAGCATGGGCCCGAGTTAAAAAATTTGGTTAACTTAATTTCTAGAGAACAAATAATTCGTAGATTAAATTTCTAGTTTTTTAACTCTGTTTTTATAAGCGCTTTTTCATAAAAATTAGTAATTAACTGAATAATTTCGTCAACTTTTTTTTCTTCATTATTAATAACGGCAATGCAGTTAATTTTTGCCCTAAACTCTGCCGAATCTTTTATGCCAGAACTGTACCAACCAATGTGCTTCTTTGCCATTGATAATCCTGTTTGCACTCCATAGTGATCAATCATTTCATAAAGATGTTTTAAAACTATTTGCAATTGTTGTTGTAGATTTGGAATTTTAATTGGCTGACAATGATTTAGTTCGCTACTGATTTGATTAATTAGCCAAGGTTTGCCGTAACAAGCTCTTCCTATCATGACGCCGTCAGCATTTGATAATTCTAAAGCTTTTTTAGCGTCTTGAGAATTTTTTATATCGCCATTAGCTATAACTGGGATTTTTACTGCTTCTTTTACTTTGGCGATAGCTTGCCAATTAGCGTTACCATTATACATTTGGCATCTAGTTCGGCCGTGAACAGTAAGCATTTTTATGCCTACATTTTCAGCATTTTTAGCGAGGGTTGGAGCATTAAGATTTTCTGAATTCCAGCCGAGCCTCATTTTCATTGTGACGGGAATTTTTACGGCTTTAACAACGCTTTCCATGATCTTGGTGGCAAGAGCTTCATCTTTCATTAAGGCGCTACCAGCAAAACTATTAACTACCTTTTTTACCGGACAACCAAAATTAATATCAATGATATCTGCACCTAAATCTTCATTTAATTTGGCAGCTTCGGCCATTACTTCGGGATCGCATCCAGCCAATTGAACTGACATCGGATATTGATCTGAATCTTTTTGGCATTTTTTTAATGATTCACGAGTCTGTAAAATCATTGCTTTTGATGCAATCATTTCTGATATAACCAAAGAACTACCAAAGCTTTTTACTAGGCGACGAAAAGGTAAGTCAGTAACTCCAGACATCGGAGCCAGTAAAACATTATCGCGAAGAGTTATTTTGCCAATATTAATCATTTTTAATTTTTTTAAATGGTGCTTCCGGCATGACTCGAACATGCGCACATGGTTTAGGAAACCACTGCTCTATCCCCTGAGCTACGGAAGCTAGTAGTCTTTTTGTCCTATGAAATAATAATTTAAGCCAAGTTCTAGCATTTTATTTTCATCATATAAATTTCGTAAATCAAAAATTTTTAGCGGTTTATTTATATTGTTAATTTGTGCGAAATTAATTGATTTATATTGTTCCCATTCGGTAGCAATTATTATTAAATCAGCATTTTGACAGGCCTCATAAATATCCTCGCAGAATTTGATATTGCCGTGTTCTGCTAATTCTTTTTTGGAATTTGCAATAGCAAAAAAATCATGGGCATAAATTTTGGCATTATTTTTTGAAAGTTCTTTAGCAATTGCAATTGCTGGACTATAGCGAATATCATCAGTGTTTGCTTTAAAAGCCAAACCAAGTAAGGCAATTTTTTTATTTGCTAGTTTTTGATCAAGTATTTTTTTAATTCTAGTGATGATAGATTTTATCCTTGTTTGGTTTGAATCAATAACAGATTTTATAATTGATAAATTTACATTTTTGCTTTGAGCTAGATTTAAAATAGCGCTTATGTCTTTTGGAAAGCAGGAGCCGCCGAAGCCTGGACCTGGATTAAGAAATTTTTCACCAATTCGAGAATCTTTGCCAATAGCTATTGATAAGTCTTTAATATTGCCACCAACTTTCTCGCATAGATCAGCAATTTCATTAATAAAAGAAATTTTAGTAGCTAAAAATGAGTTTGAAGCATATTTAATTAGTTCGGCAGTGATTATATTGGTATGAAAAATCTTATCATTAGAGAAATATTGATAAGTTTTGCTTATAATATCTTTAGCTCTTTTATCTTCAGTGCCAATAACTATACGATCAGGATTCATAAAATCTTCAACAGCAGATCCTTCGCGTAAAAACTCGGGATTTGATGCTACAGAAAAATCAAGATCAGGATTAATTTCTTTTATCAAATTTTTAATTGCATAACCAGTGCCAGCAGGAACGGTAGATTTATTGATTATTAATTTATAAGAAGTAGCAAATTGGGCTATTTCTTTGGCAACATTAAAAACAAATGATAAATCAGCGCTACCATCTTTATTTTCTGGAGTTCCAACTGCAATAAATATTATATCAGAATTTAATAATTCTGATTTTAAATCATTACTGAATTTAATTCTATTGCTTTGCTTTACTTCTTGTAAAATTTCGCTTAAGCCATTTTCATAAATTGGGATTTGGCCCTTATTTAATTGGTCAATTTTTTCTATGTTGCTATCAATACATATTACTTCATGACCAATTTTAGCTAAGCAAATGCCAGATACTAATCCAACATAGCCAGTGCCAACTACCATTATTTTCATTTTAATTTATATTTTGTTTTGAAAGTAAAAAATCTTTAATTTCATTTATAGAAAATTCTTGAAGATTGCCGTAATAGCGCATTACAACATTGCCATTTTTATCGATGATCCAAGTTTCAGGAACTGCTTCGACTTTGGCAATTTTAGTAAATAAACCAATACTATCAGTTGCAACTTTTTTGTAAGGATTTTGATTTTCTTCTAGATATTTTTTGGTGTTTGCATCAATGTCTCGCCACGCTATTCCGTATATATCAACAATCTTTTCTTGCTGTAATTTGAGCAGCAGATGATGTTCAGCGTGGCAGGTTGTGCACCATGATGCAAAAAAATTGATCACTGAATATTTGCCAAGCAAATCTTTTTTTGAGAATTTAATTTTGTTGTTATATAAATCTTTTATAGAAAAATCAGGAAGATTGAGATTAACTTTTTGAAAACCAATATTTTCTTCATTGCTGGAGTTGCGCCAAGATTCTGGATCGCTAAGATTTTCACTGCGATTACTTTTGTTGTTAATGTTGTAAGTAGAAGTTGCTATAACTACAATTAAGATAACTAAAATTGTAAAAGGAATAAATTTTTTCATAAATAATGCTAAATAAATTTTCTTATATTTTAAAAAATACTGACAAGAAAGCAAGAAGAGGAGAGATATTAACAGCTCATGGGCCAATTCAAACTCCTGCCTTTATGCCAGTTGGAACCGTTGGCACAGTTAAGGCAATAAAAAGCGCAGATGTAAAAAAATCTGGAGCCGAAATTATTTTAGGTAATGTTTATCACTTAATGCTAAGACCAAGTGCAGAATTAATCAATCAATTAGGTGGGTTGCATAAATTTATGAATTGGAATTTGCCAATTCTTACTGATTCTGGTGGCTTTCAAGTGATGTCATTATCAAAAATTCGTAAAATATCTGATTTAGGAGTTGAATTTTCTTCTCATCTTGATGGTTCTAAGTATTTTTTGACTCCAGAGCGTTCAATAGAAATTCAATATTTATTAGGCAGTGATATAACTATGATTCTTGATGAGTGTGTTCAATATCCAGCAACTCACCAGCAAGCAAAAAATGCCATGGAGCGTTCTTTGGATTGGGCAATGCGTTGTAAGAAAGCTTTTAAGGAGCGTGATGGTTATGGAATATTTGGAATTGTTCAGGGTTCAACATTTTGTGATTTACGAGAAATGTCTGCTAAAAAATTAATAGAAATTGGTTTTGATGGATACGCCGTAGGAGGTTTAGCGGTTGGTGAAGGGCAGGTTGAAATGTTTAAAGTTCTAGATGATGTGATTAATTTTTTACCAAAATATAAACCGCGTTATTTAATGGGGGTTGGAAAGCCAGCTGATATCGTTGGAGCGGTGTTGCGAGGTGTTGATATGTTTGATTGTGTGATTCCGACTCGCTCAGGAAGAACTGGCCAAGCTTTTGTTCGAAATGGCGTGATAAACATAAGAAATGCCAAATATCACAATGATCAAGCACCATTAGATGATCAATGCTCTTGCTACGCTTGTTTAAATCACTCAAGGGCTTATCTGCATCATTTGGTTAAATCTAATGAAATTTTAGCATCGATGCTAATGTCTGAGCACAATATTTATTATTATCAAGATTTAATGAAAGAGATTAGAACTGCAATTGAGAATAATAAATTTACAGATTTTGCTAATGATTTTTTTAAGAAAAACAATAATCTTTCTTCAGAAGTAGGGGTTGAACAATAATATTCCTCATATTCAAATTCTAAGTCTTATACCAAATCCCATCTTTAAATATTCAATAGGATATTCAAATTCTAACTTAATATTTTTGAGATAAAAATCTTCAAAAAGCCTCAGCTGTATGGATATACAGCTTCATTTTTTAAAGATTTTTATCTCAAAAATCGTGTCGTTGCCCTAGGGCATGACTGGCAAAAATATTTTGTTATAATTTGATTTAAAGATGAGATTTAGTATTATATTTTTGGAAATAATTTTTTAAAAAATGTTTCAATTATAAATAAATGATTTCTTTTTATTTTGAATTATTTTTTTGGAAATAGATTGATACCAAATCCAATTTTTAAATATTTTTTTAGAATTTTAAAGATAGAATTTGATAGCGCCTATTGCAAAATTAGTAATTGCAATCTGTAATTTTTGAATTCAATTTGGATTTAATTTTGATGCCTTACAAATTCTGTTAATGTTTGAATTAAAGTAAATCATGAAAAAAATAATAATTTTATTTCTTATCAGTCATTTTGCAGTAAATGCCTATGCTCAAGATTCTGTAATTAACTCACCAGACGAAGGGCGATCAATGGAAAAAAGGCGCGAAGAAATCGGAGGTGATTGGCGAAACAGAAGTAACAATCCCAATAACCAAGAAAACAGAAATAAAGAGCAATTTAAAAAGGATTGGCAAAATAAATATCAAAATGCTTCGCCAGAAGAAAAACAAACAATGGAAAGAAGGCGTGAAGAAATCAATGGTGCTAACAGCGGAAGTGTTCCAAATCAAAATCCTTCAGCAAATCCTCCAGCTAGACCTAATTTTATGGAAAATATATCTCCTGAAAAAAAGGAATTAGTAAAAAAAGAGTTAGAGCGTCATCGTCAGGCCATGAAGAATATTGCTGGTATAGATATTTTGTTTGCAGATGAAGAGAAAAATTTGTCGCCAGATGTAAAAAAACAAAGATCAGAAAAAAATCGCCAAATAATGGATGGACTCTCTAATGAAAAAAAGCTTCAGGTTAAGCAAGAATTTGATCTTCATCGTCAAACAATGAAAAACATCACTGGAATTGATATGCCTATTATGGGTGGCGATAAAAGATTTGATAATGACGCCAAGCAGAATTGCAAAATGCAAGAAGTTTCAAAAGAAGAAATGGAAAAGCATCGGAAAATAATGGAAAGTTTATCTGCCGATAAAAAAGCTTTGGTAAAAAAGGAAATGGAGCGTCATCGTCAAGAAATGAAAAATATTACGGGCGTTGAGTTGCCAATGCCGAAATGTCAATGATATAAAACAATCTTCGCATTTTGTTGAGAAGATTAAAATTATCATGATTTATATAATTTTATTAACCTACTAACTTTAATCTCTAAAATATATGAAAAAACTTATCACATGCGCTTTTTTAATGGCTCTTTATTCTAATTATTCTATGGCAGAAAATGTTGCTGGTAGTCCTTCGCAAGATTACAACTTAAAAAATAAAGAAGGTAAGCAAATGCTTACACCGGAAGAGTATGAAAAAAAATATCAAAAAAAGAAAGAGAGAGATGAAAGATACAACAATGCTTCTCCAGAAGAAAAAGCCAGAATGGATAAACATCATCAAATTATGGAAAAGTTAACTCCGGAGCAAAAAGAATTGGTTAAAAAAGAAAGAGAGCGTCATCGTCAAGAAATGAAAAAAATCACTGGTGTTGATATTTGGCAAGAAAAGCAGTAATTTTATACTTTAAAATTATTTTAAGCTTATAAGATTTTTAAACTAATTCTAAAAGTTTCAGTTTTTTGTAGTGCTAGGCGTTGCCACCGCTACTCTAGAAAATATCGGGACTAAGCCATCTCTTCTGCGCAACTAACCTAAATATATTTTCATTAAATAATTTTGTTAGCCGTTATTAGCCGAAGAATTTGCGTTAAGTTTTGTGGCCGTATCGTCGCGTTAGCGCGACTGATAAATAAGACTTGTCGCGTTAGAATGAAGCTGTATATCCGTACAGCTGAGGCTCGTGTTGCTCGCTTTAGTGCGACTGAAAAATTTTTTAGAGATTTTTGTGCCAAAAATATGAAGTTAGAATTTTATTTTTTTTAAACTTTTAAAGATGGGATTTGGTATTAGATCAATATTAAATAAGTTATATATATAAATTTATGAAACTAATTTTAGAAAAAGCTTTTTTAAATCATTGTTTAGGAAAATTAAAATTTCCTAATTTGTTGTTGATATTGTTGTTTCTTTCTAATGCCGTACAAGCTCAAGACACAAGAAGCGCTGTGGCTAATGCAAATTCTAAAGCTGTAGAAAAAAAGCAAGCGAATCCAAAACCGATTTCTCCACAACAAGTTGAGAAAAATCTTGAATCAAAATTTGATTGCGAAGAGTTTAAGAATTTCCAAAAGGAACAAAAGAATAGAGCGCAAAAAGTTCAGCAGATTTTTCAAAATCTTTCGCCGCAACAAAGAAAACTTATTGAGGCTGAGAATCTTCGCCATGAAGCTGAGATTAATAAAATTATGGGTATCAAAAGTAAAAAAATTGGTCAAAATGATGTTAAGTCTAGATAGCTAAAAACTTGCCATGTTTAAATTATACCATTTCAATCATAATAAAAAGTTTTGCTCGCGTTAGCTACGACTAAAAAATTTTTTAGAGATTTTTTACCAAAAATGTGAAGTTAGAATTTGAATATCCTGCTCAAACATTTTAAAATTGGAAATGGTATAAGCAGTGGCATTGATATAATCCTGCTATCTGCTATATTTCCAAACTTTCTGAATAGTTTCTGAAGCAAATTTTGCTTTCTGACCGTTTTCGCTAACATAGTTTTTAACCTTGGTTACAAAGGGCATTAACAATGAGATAATTATAGCTAAGATCATAATTCTTATTATCATAACAATTTAAATGAAGTTGAAAGCTTTAAAATTCAATATCCTACGAAGCACTAGGCTAGCAAACATCATACCATAATTTAATCTAAAATTTTTTGCAACTTTAAAAAGGCTTGGTATTATACCATAGTTTTTCAAGTCAATACCTTCTATAATAATTTTTAAAAAATTAATGACCAAGATAAAAAGCATTAAAGCAAGACAAATACTTGACTCAAGGGGTTTTCCAACTTTAGAAGCTGAAGTGATATTAGACAATGATGCAATGGCAATATGCAGTGTTCCTTCGGGAGCTTCAACTGGAAAATTAGAAGCACATGAATTGCGCGACAATGATCAAACAAATTTTCTTGGCAAAAGCGTTCTTAAGGCGGTAGCAAATGTTAATACTGTTATAAAGCAAGAGTTGGTTGGTAAGGATTTATCAGATCAATCGCAATTAGATAAAATTCTTATAGATTTAGATGGAACACAAAATAAGAGTAAATTGGGGGCTAATGCTATTTTAGGTGTCTCTTTAGCTTCTGCCAAGGCTTATGCGCGATCAAATAGAAAGCAGTTTTTTGAATATTTGGTTGATTCAAAAAACTACATAATGCCAGTACCAATGATGAACATAATCAATGGTGGAAAGCATGCCGATAATAAAATTGATATACAAGAATTTATGATTGCTCCAATAGGAGCCGATTCCATGGCGCACGCTATTCGTATGGGTGCTGAAGTTTTTCATAATTTAAAAAATTTACTAAAAGAAAAATTTTATAACACTAATGTTGGTGACGAAGGTGGCTTTGCCCCTAATATTAACTCCGCTAGTGAAGCTCTTGATTTTATTTGTAAAGCAATTGAAAAATCTGGCTACAAAGTTGGTAAAGATATAGTGTTGGCTCTTGACTGCGCTTCATCAGAGTTTTATGAGGGCGGTTTGTATGAAATGAAAAGCGAGGGTAAAAGACTTAATCATGAGCAAATAGTAAAATATTACGAAAATTTAGTTAATTCTTATCCAATTTTTTCAATAGAAGATCCCTGCGCTGAAGATGATTTTGATGGTTGGAAAAATATAACTAATGTTTTGGGATCAAAAATACAGCTAGTTGGCGATGACTTATTTGTTACTAATCCAAAAATTCTTGCTAATGGCATAAAGCAAAATATGGCTAATGCAATATTAATAAAAGTTAATCAAATTGGAACTTTAACTGAAACTCTAGAAGCTATCAATTTGGCAAAATCATCTAATTACAACAATATTATATCGCATCGCTCTGGCGAAACCGAAGATTCAACAATTGCTCATATTGCGGTTGCTACTTCTGTTGGTCAAATCAAAACCGGTTCATTATGTCGCTCTGATAGAACTGCTAAATATAATGAATTAATCAGAATTGAAGAATATTTGGGCGATAGAGCTAAATATGCAGGTAAATCAATTTTAAAACATGACAAGAATTAGTTTTTTAAACGGAAAGTTTTTACCGCATGATCAATGTTTGGTTCATATTGAAGATAGGGGGTTTCAGTTTGCTGATGGCGCTTATGAAGTTACTTTGTTTAAAAATGGTAAATTAGTAGATGGTCTTGCTCATATGCAGAGGTTTATGCGAAGTCTTAGTGAGCTTAAAATTGAACATAATTTTACAATAGAGCAATTGCAAAAAATTCAAATTGAGCTTTTTGCTAAAAATAACATAGTTAATAATGCTATTTGTTATATTCAAATCACTAGAGGTATGGCCAATCGAGTTCCTAATTGTCCAAAAAATATTGAGCCAACAATATCTGCTACCGTTTCTATTGCAAATCCAATTTCTGTTGAAGAATTTAATAATGGCTTCACAGTAATGACCCATGAAGATATTCGTTGGAAAAGATGCGATATAAAAACTGTTAACCTTTTAGCCTCTTCTATGATAAATCAAAAGGCAAAAGATAATGGATTTCATGACGCAATAATGATTCGTGATGGAGTTGTTACTGAAGCGACATTCGCTAATGTTTTTATAATTGATAAAGATAATAATTTAATTACTCATCCCGCTGATAATAACATTTTGTGCGGAATTACTCGCAATAGATTGATAGAAATTGCTAAAAAAATTAATATCAAAGTAATTGAAAAGAAATTCAATCTTTTAGAAGTAATGCAGGCAAAAGAGTTGTTTTTAAGCAGCTCTGGATGGATTATAAGACCAGTTTTTAATGTTGATGGCAAAGAGATTTCTTATAATAAAAATGGCGATAAATTAAAATATACAAGAATTTTAGCCGATGCTTATCAAAAATTTATTGACGGTTAGAGTGATAAATCAAAACCAATCTATTTTAATTTTAAACGTTATAAATATTAAGAAACTTTAATGCTCCATTTTTTGCCAAGATATTGCTCAATAGATTTTCTTTCTTCAGTTTTTAATGCTCGATCAAAAATAATAATTTCACCTATTTGTCCGTTCATATATTCGGTACTGTAAGTTACGCCTATAGTGTTATTTATGGCAGTGCTGGCACGATTGGATGAGGCAACACTTCCTTTGGAAACCCCATCAACAAAGCCCTCTCTAGTTGATAGATTATAGGTGAAGCTAAAAATCTGCATTTTTTTAACAACGGTTGCTCCATTAATAACAAGATCAACGAACCACCAATAATTATTAAATACTCCGCCGGTAGGATCGTATCTAAAAGAGTTGGTTTGATTGTTTCCGCCATAGGTTCCAGACCCCATAACGCCACATTGACAAAATGCTTCAGTGCGAGCAACAAAAAATATAGTATAGGGTGAGTTATTAAATGGAATTGTTCCATCGGGCATGTTAAAGAAATCTTGGTTAATAAATTTTACAACTGGTAAACCAGTTTGTTCATCAAATCCATATTGTGGTTTGTTGGCATCAACTGTTTGATAGGCATCATCTTTTACCGAAGATTGAATATTTAAATCAAACCAATTGCGCAGTAGTGCTTGATTATCAGCTTCTCCTTCTAAAAAACTTTTTTCTGATGTTGATTCATACCAAGCTACTAAATCTTTTATAGAATTTACTGGAGATGAAGTTGTTATTGATCTTGCAGTTGAAAGCCTCATTTGTCTGACTAGTCTTGAGCTTTGAGTTACTCCAGCTACAAGAATTCCGATGATTAAAATTACTATTGATAATTCAATTAATGAAAAAGCAAGTTTATGATGATTTTTTTTCATGCTAAATTTATTTGAAAAAGTTTATCGGACCGCTTGCTCTACCGTGAATAAATTGATCAAGATAAAGATTGCCAGAAGAGTACATTTCTTTTACACTGCCAAACCAGATAATTCTGCCTTCATGGAGCATGGCAATTTTATCGGCAATTTTTCGTGCAGAATTCATGTCATGAGTTATTGTTATTGTTGTTGCTCCTAATTGTTTTGAATTTGATATTATTAAATCATTAATTACATCTGCCATTATTGGATCAAGTCCGGTTGTTGGTTCATCAAAAAAAATAATTTCAGGATTACTAGCAATCGCTCTAGCTAAAGATGCTCTTTTTTGCATGCCTCCAGAAAGTTCTGAAGGTAATAAGTCGGAAATTTTTTCGCTAAGACCAACGGCACGAAGTTTGCTGATAGCAATTTCTTTAGCATCTTTTTTATTAATTTGTTTTTGATTTATTAAGCGAAAAGCTACATTTTCCCATATTGATAAAGAGTCAAACAAGGCTCCACCTTGAAAGAGAAAGCCGATTTTTTCCATTAATTTGTTTCTTTTGTTTTCTGAGATTTTTGCAACTTCCTCTTCGTCAATTTTAATGCTACCAGATGTTGACGGGATAAGGGTTGAGATTATTTTTATTAAAACAGATTTACCACTTCCAGAGCCACCTAAAATAACTACTGATTCTCCTTTGTTGACCTTGAGATCGATTCCTTTTAAAACTTCTTTAGTGCCGAAGTTTTTTTTAATATCTTGAACTATGATTTTAGCCATTAAATTTACTCCGCAAGTTTTTTCTCGATGATTTTTTGTAAGGTTTGGTAATCAACGTAACCCTCGGAAACTTCTTGGTTGATGAAGAAGCTTGGCGTAGATTTTATTTGCAATGATTTTGCAACGTCCATTCTATCTCGAAGTATTCTGTCTTGAAGAGATTTGTCGTTGATGCATTTTTTGAAGCTTTCGCTGTCCATTCCATCAAGCTTTAAAATTGCTTCTAATTTTTCTAAAAATTTTTGATCAAAAGCCCAACTATCTTGGGTTTTGAACAGAATTTTGATAGTTGCATAATACTTATCGGTAGGATTTTCTTTATTTTCTCTGGCGTGGCAAATTGATAACATTGCTGAACTTAACGCTGGATGATTTAACGGAAAGCTTCGAAATATAAATTTTATTTTACCAGTTTCAATATATTCACTCTTTATTTTTTCAAAAGCTTCGCGATGAAATGATGAACAATGCGGGCATGATAATGACGCATATTCGATAAAGGTTACTTTGGCATCAGGGCTACCAAGAACATAGTCTGATGGTAAAACTTTGAGAATATCGCTCTCTTTTTTGGTTTTACCATCAGTTTCATTAACTGCCTTATTTACAGGATCTTGCTGATTTTGTTCTGGTTTAATTTCTTCAGCGGTTTGTTTAGAGTATTTAAATGATGTTTTATTCTTATAATTATTGATAATAATTATTGCAAAAGCAGTGATTACAATAGCTGAAATAATTATCACAACTAATTTAATAGAGGATTTTTTCATGAGTTATAATTTAATTATTTTAAAAAATTTATTCTTAGTTTATAATGCCTATTTAATAATGATAAAATTTTTTTAAAGAATAAATCAATAAAATTATGATTCCAATTTCTGTTTTTATAATTGCTAAAAATGAAAGCGATCGAATTGGTAAAATAATTGATAGTGTAAAAAGTTTTGCCAATGAGATTATACTTATTGATTCTGGCAGTTCTGATAATACTTGCGAAATAGCGCAATCAAAGGGTGTCAAGGTTATTTTTAATGAATGGAAGGGTTACGGTCAGCAGAAAATTTTTGGTGAAGGTCAATGTAAAAATGACTGGATTTTAAATATTGATGCTGATGAAGAAGTTTCAAAAGATCTTAATTTGGAAATAAAAAATATTTTCTCAAAACAACAAGAATCTGACATAGCTGGTTATAGAATAAAAATAGTTAATAAATTTCGTTTCGAGAAAGTTCCAAAGAAGTTAGCTTATTGCTATAATCAATTTCGGTTGTACAACAAGAAATATGCTGGATTTAAGAATAGCTCAATTCATGATTCTGTAGAACTAAGGGACAAAAAATACAAAATTTTACAATTAAGAAATATTATTTATCATCAATCCTTTCGATCTTTTTCGCATTGGATTGAAAAAGCTAATTCTTATTCTCAAATGCAAGCTTTTGAATCATTTAAGGCAGGCAAATCACCATCATTATTAAAGATTTTTTTTACTCCGACTTTTGCTTTTTTAAAAGCCTATATTGTTAGAAGATATTTCATATATGGGGTTGATGGAATAATTTATAGTTATATATTTGCATTCTCACGATTTTTAAAAATGATTAAAACCAGAGAACTATTTTTAGGAGATGAATTTGCTAATAAAAAATAATTTATTAGCAAAACAATTTTTTAAAAATCTTCTATAATTAGCTATCGTAGCTCAGGGGTAGAGCACTTCATTGGTAATGAAGAGGTCGCGGGTTCGATTCCCGCCGGTAGCACCATTTTTGGTGATTAAATTTAATAATGGTAATACTTATAAATCATAACTTTTCTTTGTAAATTTTATTGTTGATTAATTTTTTGTTCCTTGTTTATTTTATTTGTGTATTTGATATCTACTTAAGTCATAAAAAAGAATCGCCAACATTAAATTTTTTGTAAAAATGAATTCATGATGAATTCACAACAATCCTAAAAATAAAATAATTTTAATTCTATCATGATTTTTATTAGTTTTGGCTTATTTATGCTATCTTTTATATTTATTGGATTGCTTTCAACAATAAAAAGCAAACGCACCAGCGAAGATTATCTTTTGGCAAGCTATTCTGAAAAGCCGTGGTTAATTGCATTGTCAGCAGTTGCAACCAATAATAGTGGCTATATGTTTATTGGTGTTATTGGTTACACTTATGTTAATGGCATATCTTCTTTATGGATTTTATTATGTATAATAATTGGCGATTTATGTGCTTCCTTTTTTGTTTATAAAAATTTGAGAATTGTTTCTCAAAAAGCTAAGGCTCTTAGTTTTCCTGAAGCACTAAGCAAATGGAGCGGTGAAGAGTATAAAATTATTAGAATTTTATCGGCAGTAATTTTGATATTATTTTTAAGTGTCTATGCGGCAGCTCAACTTAGAGCTGGAGGCAAGGCTTTACATGTTTTATTTGGTTGGAATAATTTGATTGGTTCGTTAATTGGAACAATTATTGTTATTGCTTATTGCGCTTCTGGAGGAATTAGGGCTTCAATATGGACTAATACAGCTCAATCTTTTGTAATGATTTTTTCGATGGCAGTATTGTTCTATATGGCAATTAATAAGATTGGCGGTTTTGCAGATTTTATAAATAATTTAAAAACTATTTCTCCAAATTATTTTAGTATTTATCCAGTCAATCAAATTGATAATAAAAATCTTGGCTTAGCGTGTTTTTTATTTGGTTGGTTTTTCGGGGGTTTTGGAATTATTGGTCAACCTCACATTATGACTAGCTTTATGGCTATGAATAAGCCAGAAAGTATTAATAAAATTCGTATTTATTATTACAGCTGGTATATAGTTTTTTTTCTTTTAACCATAGGAGTTGGTTTGGCTTCAAGAATTTTGCTTCCTTATTATCAAGGTTTTGATCCAGAGCTAGCGTTACCAACCTTATCACAAAATATTTTACCCGAAATATTAGTAGGATTTGTTTTGGCGGGATTATTTTCGGCAACCATGTCAACTGCTGATTCGCAAATTATATGTTGTGCTGGAGCCATAACCAATGATTTAATGCCATCAAAAAGAAATAACTATATGGTAGCTAAAAAATCAACTATTGTGGTTGCTATTTTTGCAATGATAATTTCGGTGGTTGATAGTCAAAGCGTTTTCTCGCTAGTAATGTTAGGTTGGCTAGCTTTAGCCTGCTCTTATTCACCATTGATAATCATTTATTGTTTTGGTGGCAAAATGTCAGAAAAATTGGCTCTAATTTCGATGATTACTGGATTTTCATCAATGATGATCTGGAGATATTTAGGTTTGGGTGCAATTATTTATGAGGCTGCTCCGGGAATTATCTTTGGATTAATGCCTTATATTGTTTCCAAAATTAAATGTCATATTTTAGCCAAAAATCTCTAAAATTTTTTACTTATACAAATACCATATTTAAATAAAATTTATAGTAAAAATCTAACTAACTATGCATCGAGAATTTGTAATACTTAGTCTTGCTTCAGATAAAGCTGTTCCTGGTCTTTGATGCAAAGATTCGGTAAATTCTGAAAGGATTAAATTTT
The DNA here is from genome assembly GCA_945861125.1 of Rickettsia typhi. Classification (GTDB taxonomy): domain Bacteria; phylum Pseudomonadota; class Alphaproteobacteria; order Rickettsiales; family UBA1997; genus CAILUF01. Next base: position 19,084 of record CAMASZ010000004.1, read on the forward strand.
CTAAGTTTTCTGATTCTAAAGAATTTTGACAGATGTTTAATATTCTAATAACATCTTGTCGGGCGCAATTTTCTGAAAATTCTTCATCTGAATTACTTGAATTCATTTTGATAGTTGTAATTTGAGTAGAAATTTCTTCAGCCAAGGTTATCAATTCTGATGGAGTTTTTTTTATAATTGCGCTTAGATTACTGGGACTAATAGTAAGATCATAAAAATCTTTTAAATTAGTATGAAATTGAAAATTATCAACCTCAACAGCTTCAATTATTTGCTCTTTAGAAAGGGTGCAAAATTTTTCTGTTGTATCTATGTATGAATAAAATTTTAAAAGTACCAACCCATTGATGAGTTCTTTTTTTAACTCTTTTTGATATAAAGAAATTCTACTAGTTTCTGTTAAATCAGAAACTAATTCAGGTTGAGTATTGGTGAGTGATTGATGTCGCGTTATTGACTCTTGAACATGTTGCATAAAATTAGTTTTTTCTTGAAAAAGTTTTAATTTATCATTTTTTACTTCAATATTTTCTGAATCAGAGAAAAATTTTAACATCTTTACAATTCCTTCATGTCCATTTTGAGATGCTATCATAAGAGGGGTTGCACCATCTTCCATAGCTTTATTAACATCTGCTTTTCCTGCAATTAAGGCTTTGATTGCTTCAGCATGTCCATTTTTAGTAGCAATATAAACGGGGGTTGCACCATTATTTCTAGCTTTATTAACATCTGCTCCTCCTGCAATTAAGGCTTTGATTGCTTCAGCATGTCCATTTTGAGATGCTATCATAAGAGGGGTTGCACCTTGACTATCAACTAAATTAACATCTGCTTTTCCCTCAATTAACGCTATGATTGCTTCAGCATGTCCAATTTGAGATGCTATCATAAGAGGGGTTGCACCATTATTTCTAGCTTTATTAACATCTGCTCCTTTTTCAATTAACGCTTTGATTGCTTCAGCATGTCCATTTTGAGCAGCAATATAAACGGGGGTTGCACCATCTTCCATAGCTTTATTAACATCTGCTCCTCCTGCAATTAAGGCTATGATTGCTTCAGCTTGACCATTTTGAGCAGCAATAAAAACAGGGGTTGTACCATCTTTCATAGCTTTATTAACATCTGCTTTTCCTGCAATTAAGGCTTTGATTGCTTCGGTATGTCCCTCTTGAGCAGCAATATAAACAGTGGTTGCACCATCTTCCATAGCTTTATTAACATCTGCTCCTCCTGCAATTAACGCTATGATTGCTTCAGCATGTCCAATTTGAGATGCTATCATAAGAGGGGTTGCACCTTGACTATCAACTAAATTAACATCTGCTTTTCCCTCAATTAACGCTATGATTGCTTCAGCATGTCCATTTTGAGTAGCAATATAAACGGGGGTTGCACCATCTTCCATAGCTTTATTAACATCTGCTCCTCCTGCAATTAAGGCTTTGATTGCTTCAGCTTGACCATTTTGAGCAGCAATATAAACAGGGGTTGCACCATTTTCCATAGCTTTATTAACATCTGCTCCTCCTGCAATTAACGCTATGATTGCTTCAGCATGTCCATTTTGAGAAGCTATCATAAGAGGGGTTTTACCATTTTCCATAGCTTTATTAACATCTGCTCCTCCTGCAATTAAGGCTTTGATTGCTTCAGCATGTCCATTTTGAGCAGCAATAAAAACAGGGGTTACACCATTATTTTTAGCTTTATCAACAT
>CAMASZ010000005.1 GCA_945861125.1 Rickettsia typhi
ATTATCACAGAAATTTGGAGCTAAAAATGATATCAACATAATTGATCTTCGGCAAGAAAAATTGGATCGTAATAACTTTATTTCAAAAAAATTAAAATCAGAAATTGAAAAAAACTTACAACACAAAAAACAAACTTTATTATTTGTAAATCGCCGTGGATATGCTCCAGTTACTATTTGTAAATCATGCGGTAAAAAATATCAATGCTCAAATTGCGATGCTAATTTAGTATTACATAAAGAAAAAAATTCTTTGATCTGTCACTATTGCGGACATCAAGAAAAAATTGTAACAAAATGCAAATTTTGCCATGAAGAAAATTCATTAATAAATTTAGGTGTCGGTGTAGAAAGAATTTTAAAAGAAATAAATGATAATTTTCCTCAAGCTAAAACAATAACCATCACTAGCGATGAAATTACCAGCTTTAATGATGCTGAGAAGGCGGTACAAAAAATTTTAAACAATGAAGTTGATATTATAATTGGCACACAAATGATTTCTAAAGGTTATGATTTTCCAAATTTAAATTTGATTGGCATTATTGATGCAGATTCAATGCTGTATTCTTCTGATTTAAGAGCCTTAGAAAAATCTTTTCAGATTTTTACACAAATAATAGGAAGGGCCGGAAGAAGAGAGGAAAAAGGTTTAGTAATCATTCAAACTTATAATCCTCAAAATTTAATCTTTGAAAAGATTATTGAAGATAATAAAAATAATTTTTATCAATTTGAATTAGAAAATCGAAAAATTATAAATCTACCGCCTTACGCACAAATGGCAAAATTTGAGATCAGCTCTTTTTTTGAAGAAGAAGCTAAAAGTTTTGCTAAAAAAATAATTAGTAGTTTTCCTATGAATGATAATATTGAATTATATGGACCAGCTCCAGCACCAATTCAAAAATTAAAAAATCGACATCATTTCTTAATTCACCTAAAAGTGTCAAAAAAAATTAATATGCAAAAATTAATTGGTAATGTTGTTGATTCTATTCATGTATCAAATAAAGTTAAATTAAAAATTGATATAAATCCATTGTGAAATACTTATGAAAATTATAAAAATATTTTTAGCGATAATTCTCTTTTATAGTTTTAACGCCTACTCACAAAACAATGGGGTAAACCAAAATTTTTCTTCAGCAATTTTTGAAATTACTCAAAAAAAAGGTCCCGTAACAAAATCAGAATATGATAAATTCTGGAAATCTCTTGGTATTAGTGATCAAAAGCAAAAATTAATTGCAATTGGATTAATTAGAAATAATTTTATTCTTACACAAACCTATAACAAATATATGTGGGAATGTGCCGAAGAGGCTTGGTCTACAAATATTGTGCCAGATTGTCGTAAAGCAAAAGATGCTTTAAATTCATTAAAAATTAATCTTGGCAAAGATAGTCAGGATTTATTAAAACCTTTTGAAATTAATTTTAAAAATCTTCTTGAAGCATCTGCCAAGAAAAAGCCTTTTAAAATGTACGGCTCTGAAGCATATAGCAATATTAGTCTTGAAGGAATAAGGGTAGCAAAAAGTCAAATTGAAACTACTTTACAGAGATTAGATCAGGTTTTAAAAGCTGACTATACTCCTAATTAATAACTTTAATCTTAAAATTTATGACAAGATCAGATTCACCGACCATATTATCAGATATACAAGAAATTCAATCATCTTCAAATCATTCCTCTCAATCAGGATCAATTAGATCTAATGATAACAATGTGATTATCGATCTACAACAGCAACAAGGGCAAACTTCTGCGCTAAATACAGATCAGCAGTTAGTGGATCAAGGTCAATTAGCGGAAGAAAACAACGTAAACAATAATGCTTTTTCTCAACCTAATTCTTCTTCTAGAGAACCATCGCGCAATATGGCGCTTTTAGCAAGTATTGCCACTTCGTTTCTTGGAATTGCTGGAGTAGTAGCTTCTTCTAATGCTGGTTTAATAGCTGGAGCGGTTGCTTCTGGATTTGTTGCTGTTGCTGGAGCTGGAGCCGTAGCTGTTGTTTTAAGAAACAGACCCTCTGAAATAAAATCATCCGGAGATTTTTCATCAAGAGATCCTAATCGATCGCAGGAAAATACAGTACAACAGCAACGCAGTGCGGTGATTGATATTAATTCATTAACAGCTCCACAGCCAGTTGAAGTTGCAAGTGATCAAAATCAAGTATCTGATTCACGACAAAATCAACCACAAAGAACTCAAAGTGCACCTTCAAGTCTTGGTATTGCTGTTGAAAATGTTGTGCAACTTGATCAACAATTGCAACGTTCTCAAAGTTTTTAACTTTTTTACACCATTATATGATGTAAAAAATCGTTCTTGCTTTGAAATTTATGTCAAATCCTAAATTTAAAAGTTCTGAAAATATTAAAAATTTCAAACAATGCTTCCAAAATATTGTCAATTATTTTCCTCATTCAAAGGAAATAAAAAAGCAAAAAAATTTCTTTTTAGATCATTATTATATTATCCAATTACACTTAAATGGCTAAAATTTATTGACTCATTTTATCAAAAATATGGTTTTAGCTCTGCCCCAATTTACCTTGCTACAATTGCCAACAGATCAACTTTAAGCAAAAACTTAAATTCAATCTATAAAATTATTTTTATTGAAAGACATTATTTAATTATTGAATATTTCTTTAACCAAGATTTTATTAAGTTAATATTAACAGAAAATCAAAAAATCAAAATAACCTCATTTCAAAATAAAGATAATAATAATTACGCTATTAATCTGGTTGCTAATGGAGATTTTTTTAGAGAAGGTGCACTTACTTTATATCTTCAAAATAATAAATTAGAAATTATTTCAAGGTTAAGTTTTACAATTTATGAAGATGCTTGTTATGAAAGATCAATTATAATTGGTGGCTTTGATATTGAATCATTAGAAAAAAATAAAGAAAATTTTAAAAGTGAATTTCATAAAATTAGATTGCTTGAATGCTTTTATATCATGGTTTCTCGCTTTGGGGTAGAAAAAATTATAGGAGTATCTGATAATAATCATATTTTATCATCAAAGAAAAATTTTATCAGAAAATATAATAAAATTTGGCAAGATTTGGGTGGAAGCCTAAGAAAAGATGGAAATTATACGCTTCCAAAATCATTTAATAAAACTTTCTTAAAAAATGAAATGATTAATTCTATTGATGAAAATAAATTTAATTTAGATATGGAAGATTTTTTTAAAAAAAATCTAAATAAAAATATTTGAAAGTTATTTTTAGAAAAAAGTAAAATAATCTTTGAGCCTAAATTTATTTAGGCAAAAAAAGAGATTTGAGCTAGCGAGGCAACTTTATAAATTATGGACGAATGGCCGAGGTTTTTTCAAAAAAATGTGCCTAAATGCATATTTTTTAAAAAAACGGGTGAAGGAGCTTTTTCAAAGAAAAGCGACGCGCACCCAGAGGCGAAAATCTTCTTCGAAAAATTACGAAGTAATTTTGAGAAAAGAGATTTGAGCTAGCGAGGCAACTTTATAAATTATGGACGAATGGCCGAGCGGTTGAAGGCGCACGCCTGGAAAGTGTGTATAGGGTCAAAAGCTCTATCGAGAGTTCGAATCTCTCTTCGTCCGCCATATAATATTATTTCCCAAATTAAAAGGTACATTTTAGGTATTTATAAATTAAACTTCATATTTTTGGTAAAAAAATCTTCAAAATTTTCAATCGATAGATGCTATTCGTTGATTTTTCTTTAGAGACAAAAATATAATTATTATACCAAATATAGTTGATAAGAAAGATCCAGTTAAAACTCCAATTTTTACCTGATCAAATAATACAGCATTATCAATAAAAGCCAAAGACCCTATAAAAAAACTCATTGTAAAGCCAATGCCAGTAAGTATTGAAACTCCATAGAATTCTAGCCAGCTAGATTCATTTTTTATATTTTTAGGTAAATGGGTTAATCCAAATTTAATAGCAATAAAACTAAACAGCATTACACCAAGTTGTTTACCGATAAACAAGCCCAGTGTAATTCCCAACACTAGCGGCGTACTAAAAATTTCTTTGGAAAATTCTTCAATTCTAACGCCACCATTGGCAAAAGCAAAAATTGGTAAAATAAGAAAATTAGCTGTAGGTGCAATTTTTTTTATTAAACCATGTAGTATATTTTTTTGACGCGGAATAAACATTGCCAAAATCACTCCAGCTATTGTGGGGTGAATTCCTGATTTTAAAACCATTAGCCAAAGTAAAACTCCTAAAATCAGGTAAGAAAAAATTTTAGTATGTTGTGTTAAGTTTAATATTGCTAAGACGAAGATCAATAAAAAGGCAAAAATAATATAAATCAGTACGATGTTTTGCGAATAAAAAAAAGCAATAATAATAATTGCATTTAAATCATCAAAAATTGCTAATGAAATCAAAAAAACTTTTAGAGATTTAGAAATTTTATTACCAAAAAGACAAATTACTCCATAAGCAAAAGCAATATCAGTAGCGGTTGGAATGGCAAAACCTTTTAAATTAGATTCATAATTAAAATTAAAAAAATAAAAAATTAACGCTGGAATAATAACGCCACCACAAGCTCCAATTATAGGAAGCATGGCTTTTTCTTTGCTTGAAAGTTCTCCGGCAATTAATTCTTCTTTTAGTTCCATTCCTACTAGAAAGAAAAAAATTACCATTAATCCGTCATTAATCCAGCCATGTAAAGTTAGGTTTTTACTAATGCCAATAATACTTAGATTCAAAGGAGCTTTTATTGCAAAAAATTGATTATAGAGATGGTAGCTTTCTGAATTAGAAATTATCAAAGCAACGATAGTGGCTAGCATTAACAAAATTCCAGTAGAAGCCTCTAATTCAAATATTTTTCTAACCCTGTGCAACATTTTGAAATTTTATTTAGAGATGATATTTGTTGTAATTTGTAAAAACGTTCTAAATATTATTGAATAAAGTCAATAATAATCTGACCGATTCCTACTGGCTCATTTTCTTTGAATTTTATTTTACCAATTTTGATATCGTGATCAGTTCTAATAATATTTTCCATTTTCATGGCTTCAATTACAACAAGTTCTTGTCCAGCTTTTACCTCGTCACCTTCCTTAACTTTAAAGCGAATAATTTTTCCAGTAATAGGTGATGTAAGGTTAGCTGGTTTTGGATTTTTTTGGATTTTTGGCATAAATTTGCTTAATTCAGCAATACGCGGAGAATAAACATTTACAAAAGCATCAAAACCAGAATATTGAAGAAGATAGCTACCAGTGTTATTGTTTTCACGAATTTTTACGCCAATATTTTTGCCATTCATAACTCCCCTGAAAAGCTTTTCTCCATTGTTCCAAGAAGTTTTTAATTCTATTTTTTTATTGTCACATTCTATTTTTATTGAGTTTTCTAGTTTTTCAATTAAATCAACCAAGTAAGATTTATCATCGATATTTACAACCCATTTCTCGGATATTTGTTTTTGACGATTCCTTAACTGTCCAGTCATTTTGCCATTTCTTTCATAATTTTTTAAGAATATTTTCATTGCTGTAGCAACTAAGGTTTTTTCAACTTCTGAATCTAAATGACTTCCTAAAAAGCCTTCAGGAAATTCATCTTTTATAAACGAAGTTGACAGGTCTCCCTTAATAAAACGACCATTTTTCATGATTGTTTCTAAAAAGCTAATATTATGGGAAACACCATTAATTGCAAAACCTCCTAAAGCGTTGCTCATATGTTCAATTGCTTCATTTCTAGTTTTGCCATAGGTGCATAATTTAGCAATCATTGCATCATAAAACATGCTTACTTCTCCACCTTCATAAATGCCTGAATCGATTCTTACATTTTGATTTTTTTCTGGTTCAATATATAGATTTATTCTTCCTGAAGATGGTAAAAATCCTCTTGATGGATCTTCGGCATAAATTCTTGACTCGATTGCCCAGCCGTTTAATTTAATGTCCTCTTGTTTGAAAGGTAATTTTTCTCCAAGAGCAATTTTTATCATCAATTCAACGATATCTAAACCGGTCACTAATTCAGTAACTGGATGTTCAACTTGTAAACGAGTATTCATCTCAAGAAAATAAAAGTTTTTATCCTTATCCATTATATACTCTATTGTACCTGCAGAAAAATATTTGACTTTTTGTGCCAGAGATTTTGATTGCTGATACATTTTTTGTCTGGTTTTATCATCAATAAACGGGCTTGGTGCTTCTTCTATAACTTTTTGATTATTGCGTTGAATTGAACATTCGCGCTCACCCAAGCAAACAATGTTGCCGTGTTTATCAGCAATTATTTGAATTTCTATGTGACGAGGATTTTCTATGAATTTTTCAATAAAAACTCGATCATCTGAAAAGCTATTTCGAGCTTCATTTGATGCCGATAAAAAAGCTTCATGCATTTCATCTTTTTTCCATACAATTCTCATACCCTTGCCACCTCCGCCCGCGGAGGCTTTTACCATAACAGGAAAACCAATTTCTTCAGCAATTTTGTTAGCTTCAATTGAGTCTTTTATAACGCCTATATGACCAGGAACCGTGTTAACTTTAGCTTCAATTGCTATTTTTTTTGATTCAATCTTATCGCCCATCATTTCAATTGAATATGTCGAGGGGCCAACAAAAATTGTACCCATTTTTTCTAAGGCATCTGCAAAATTTCGATTTTCAGATAAAAAGCCATAACCGGGATGAACCATTGTTGCACCGCTTTTTTTCACTGCCGAAATAATTTTCTCTATGTTTAAATAGCTTTGCGAAGAAGGGGAAGGCCCGATATTGATTGCTTCATCGGCCATTTGAACAAATAAAGAGTTGGTGTCGGCTTCAGAGTATACTGCAACTGTTTTTATGCCCATTTTTTTACAACTTTTGATAATGCGACAAGCTATTTCACCACGATTGGATATTAGTAATTTATGCATGAATATATTGATTTGGTTTTAAGTAAATTTTATAATTAAATATGAAATTGTTTAAATAAAAAACTATTTAAAACTTATAAAATTAATTGAATATCGGTGGGTATTGTATTTAATTATTGTTTAGTTAACGCCGTAGCTCTTTTTGGATTCGGTTCTTTTCTGAACTAAACAGGAGAGTTAAAGCAAAAAATACAAGTCCGAAACGTTCAAATATAATATTAATATAATATATTTTAACTTTAAAATTGATAGTTTAGGAATTGACAATTTTAATTTCATCTGTTGACTAAATTTGTCAGAAAATTCAAGCTAAACTATCTAGTAGGGCTTTAATTTTCTTCAATTTTAAAGTAAAAATATTTTTTTAAACAATATTAATTAATTCGATAAATAAATTTTACAGCTTCAAATTTATTACTGAAATGCTATAATTCAATAAATTAATAAAATCAACCCAAGATGAACAGATTTTATGCTTATATAAATTTAGTTAGATTGAACCAACCCGTTGGAATTTTTTTACTATACCTACCTTGTCTATACGGAATATTCTTAAGCGCTACAATATTTAATGACATAGCTTGGAATATTATATTCAAGACATCGACATTATTTTTTATTGGCTCTGTTTTAATGAGATCGGCAGGATGTATTGTTAACGATTTATTGGATCAAAAAATTGATCAAAAAGTTTATCGCACTAAAAATAGACCAATTGCTTCTAAAAAAATAAGTAATTCGGAAGCAATTATAATTTTAACTATTTTACTCATTTTTTCTTTTTTAATACTTATAAGATTCAATTTAGCAACAATAATAAGTGGTTTTATTGTTCTGATATTAGTTATTTTGTATCCATTAATGAAAAGAATCACTAATTATCCGCAACTATTTCTTGGCCTTACTTTTAATTATGGATTATTAATGTCTAGTTTTGCGCTTATTTCCAAAATAAACATTTCAATACTAATTACCTATTTTAGTTGCGTTGTGTGGACAATTATTTATGATACGATTTATGGTTTTCAGGATATTAAAGACGATATAAAAATAGGTATTAGATCTAGCTCAATATCTCTTAGCAAAAACTTTAAAAACCCTAAAATAGCTTTATATGTTTTAGCTATATTAATGTTTTTTTGCTTTATTTTAGTTGGTCACATAAACAATTTTTCTACATCTTTTTCACTTCTTATTTTATTAACCCATTTATTTCTAATTTTTCAAATAAAATTCTGCAAAATTAATGAGCCAAAATCTTGCCTACTATTTTTTAAAAGAAATATTATTTTTGGGATTTTGATATTAATTTCACTGATCTTTGAAAAATGAAAATTGGAATATTGGGAGGAAGCTTTAACCCTTGTCACGACGGTCATTTGCATATAAGCAATATGGCAATTAAGAAATTAGGGCTAAATCAATTATGGTGGATACCAACTAAAAAAAATCCTCTAAAAAATAATCACAGCTATATCGATTATAATCTGAGATTGTTAGATTGTCAGAAATTGACTAAAAATCATTACAAAATCCGTGTAAAAAAATTTGATTATCTTTACTCGATTAAAATGATAAAAATTCTACAAAATAGATATAAAAATTATGATTTTTATTGGATTATGGGAGCAGATAGTATAAAAGATTTTCATTTATGGAAAGATTATTTTAAAATATTAATGCATATAAAAATAACCATCTTTTCTCGTGAAAACTACTCTAATTTAATAATAAAAACAAAAACATTTAATGTTTATAAAAACATGAAGTCAAAAAAAGAATTACCAAAAATTCAAATTTTTAATACTAAAAATAATTACAATTCTTCATCAAAAATTCGACAACAATATGTATAAGTTTTTAGTTGATAGCCATTGTCATCTTGACCTAATTGAAGAAAATGGTATTTCTTTTGAAGATGTGATAATAAATTCGAAAAAAAATAATATTAAGATTCTACAAACAATTTGTACCAAGATTTCAAATGTTAATAAAATAATTAAATATACCGAAAGAGAGGAGTCTGTATACTGTTCAATTGGAACACATCCATGCAACGTCACGCATGAAGAATTTTATACCTGTGAGCAGATTAAGAAGATTTGTGAAAATAATGTAAAAATAATTGGAATCGGTGAGACCGGATTGGATTATTTTCATGATAAATCAACTGCAAATTTACAAAAGAAATATTTTTTGGAACACATAAATGTTTCACGTGAAACAAAATTACCAACTATTATTCACAGTAGAGATGCCGATATTGACATGGCAGATATATTAAAAATTGAACAAAAAAATGGTGAGTTTCCAGCTTTGCTTCATTGTTTCTCCAGTTCTTATGAGCTTGCTAAAAATGCGCTTGATTTGGGGGTTTTTATTTCAATATCAGGTATTGTTACTTTTAAGAATGCAACTGATTTACAGAAAATGGTAAGAGATATTCCGCTAGATATGTTATTAATTGAGACTGATTCTCCTTATTTGTCACCAATTCCGTATCGTGGTAAAATAAATCAACCGGCATATCTGATTAATATTGCGGATTTTATAGCTACTATAAAAAATATATCAGTAGAAGAAGTTATTAATCATACTACAGCTAATTTCCTTAGTTTATTTGAAAAAGCTGCGGGCATGGTAAAGATATCTTAAAATTTTAATTGGAAATTCTCGTAAAATGCAAAGAAAGAGTTAAAAATTGTTCAAGCGAGCCAGCATATCTTGTATTTCCTCAATGTTGTTAAATTTTATAACTAAGCGACCATTTCTTTTTAGAGCATTATAAAAAATTTTCGACTCTAAGTTTAATGCTTCGGAAATTCTTGCTTCCATAATCTTCAATTCTTCGCCATTAACAAATTTAATTTTTGACTCATTTTTAACTATAACACTTGGATTAAAAAATTCCTCTTCTTTTTCTTGTCTAACAATTTCCTCAATCTCTCTAACATTGAGAGAATCAGAAATAACTTTTGTGAGTAATTCTTCAGGATTATTGGAGTTTATTATAGCTCTTGCGTGACCCATTGAAATTTTTTTATTGTCCAGATATTCTAAAACTTTTTTTGGTAAATTTAATATTCGTAAAAGGTTTGTTATATGGCTTCTACTTTTTCCAACTTTCTCAGCAATCATTTCTTGCGTATAAGAAAAATCATCAATTAATCTTTTATAACCCCTTGCTTCCTCGGTTACTAAAAGATCAGAGCGTTGAATATTTTCTATAAGAGCTATTTCTAAAGCATCATTATTATTAATTTTTCTAATTATTGCTGGAATTTTTTTTAAGTTCGCTATTTGTGCCGCTCTATATCTTCTTTCTCCAGCTATAATTTCATAATTGTCTTCATCATCTATTTTTCTAAGAATTATAGGTTGTATAACCCCTTTTTCACCAATCGATTTGGCTAATTCTTCAATCTCTTTGCTGTCAAAATTTGTTCTAGGTTGATAAACTCCAGGAACTATTTTACTAAGTTCGATTTTTTCAATAATAACTTGTGATTGAATAGTTGGTAATGATGATTTGGATTTGCTTTCACCTAGTAGTGCCGACAAGCCTCTACCAAGCTTTTTTTCTGTATAATTATTATCTAGCATATTTTTAATAATTGTTTCACGTGGAACATTTTGAAAAATGATTTCAAGACTAAGACTTAATTGAATACGTAAAAAATAAAACTAACAAAAACTTATGCAAGAAAAAAATAGGGAATATTTTTAATAATCACAAATTTTCTTTCTTTAAAATTTCTTTAGCTAATCTGTAATAAGCTAGAGAGCCAACACAGTTTGGATCATAAATCACTCCGGGTAATCCATGGGAAGGGGCCTCGGATAATCTAACATTTCTAGGTATGTAAATTTTGTAAACCTTATCTTCTAGAAAATTTCTAACATCATTTTCAACTTGATCGGTAAGTCTATTGCGTCTATCGTGCATTGTTAAAATTATGCCACTGATTGCTAAATTATGATTTAAGTTTTCTTTGATTAAATCTAGAGTTGTTAATAAGTGACTCAATCCTTCTAAAGAAAAAAACTCACATTGCATTGGAATTAAAATTGAGTCTGAAGCAGTTAGGGCATTTATTGTTAAAATTCCAAGTGAAGGCGGACAGTCGATTATTATTATATCGTAAAGTTCAGAAATTTGCTTTAAACAATTTTTTAATAAAAACTCTCTTTTTTCTATATCTACCAATTCAACTTCGCAAGCAGATAAATCAACTGTTGACGTGATTATACTCAGATTGCGAATTTTGGTGGGAATAATTACATCTTTTATATCAAACTCACCTATCAGCAATTCATAAATTGTTTTTTGTCTTTGCGATAGCTCTATACCAAGTCCAGTGCTTGCGTTTCCTTGTGGATCAATATCGATAAGTAAAACTTTTTTTTTGAGTGTTGCTATAGATGTAGCTAGGTTTATTGCTGTTGTAGTTTTGCCAACTCCACCTTTTTGATTAACAATTGAAAATATTTTAGCTTTTTTATACATTTTTGAAATAGTCTTAAATTTTTAAAGTTATGATAGTTCATTATCTTTAAATTATGGCACTGTCGCAAATCAACTTTTTTGTTAAAATTTTCACAATTATAAAATTTTTGAAATCACTTTATCTGGGCACGTAACACCTAGTTATGCTTACCTTTTAAAGTTTTATAATCATAAAAATTTCTTAAAAAACTTGATTTGTAACGGTGTCATCATAGCGAAATAGTTTTGCTATATTGATATTTTAAATAAGAAATGGTATAAGTAGATTTAATTTAGATTTCAAATAAAATTACACAAGAATTTTCTAATTTATGATAAAAAAAATAACCAAAAAATATTTTGAACAATTCATTTTATTGCGCTTAGAATCTTTAAAAACAGAACCAAATAGTTTTTTATCAACTTTTGACGAAGAAAAAAAATATTCTAAGCAACAGTGGCAAAATAAATTTAATCAAGGTGTTTGGTTTGGTTATTTTAAAGATGGTAATATGATAGCTATGGTAAATTTTTTGATCGGCAATAAAGTTAAAATAATGCATACCTCGGAAATATCTGGCCTATATGTTAAAAAAGAATATCGTGGCCAAGGTTTGGCTAAGCAATTAGTTGAGTTTATTTTGCAATATGCAAAAAAGCAAAAAATATCACAAATTTATCTTGGATGCAATGCAAACAATATTAACGCTATAAATCTTTATAAAAAATTTGGATTTAAAGTCTTTGCTACAAGACCTAAATATGCAAGAATTAACAACATTTTTTTTGATGACTTTTTAATGGTCAAAATTGTTGATTAATAATAATGAGTCTATTTTGTGTTTTATCAGGGTTATTTATATGCATATGTAAGAGGTTGTCCATTTTTTTCTAAAACATATGATTTTTTGCCAAGCGTATCTAAAACAAAAATTCTATCAAATGAGAAAGAGGAGTAACAACCGCCGAAAAGCTCTTTTGCTTCTTTTTCACTTAAATAAACCCTCCTGACTCCGAAGGAATTATATATTCTTTCTGCTTCTCTTTTAAATTTTGGCTCAATCCAGCAATAGCTAATGCAAGAGTTTAGTAAAAGGACGAGACTTAAACAAAATAGTTTTAAATTATATTTTTTGAGCATAGTGAATTGCGGATATTCCAAAATTTAAATTATCATAATTTACCCCAGTAAATCCAGTTTCTAAAATCATTTTTGCAAATTGTTTTTGATCTGGAAATTTTCGGATACTTTCAACTAAATATTGATAAGAGGCCGAGTCTTTTAAAATTATTTCTCCTAATTTTGGAATTATTTTAAAAGAATATTTATTATATATGTTTTGTAAAAAATAATCCTCAACTTTTGAAAATTCTAAACATATGAATAAGCCACCTTTCTTTAAAACTCTATATGCTTCTGATAAAGCTTTATCTATATTAGTAAAATTTCTTATGCCAAAAGCAATTGTATAAACATCAAAACTATTATCTTCGAAACACAATTTTTCACCATCGCAACAAGTAAAATTTATGTTATGAAAAATATTTTTATCAATAGCGCGATTTTTGCCCATTGTAAGCATCTCTTGATTTATATCAACAACCTCAATATAATAATTTATTTTTTTTTGTTGTGCAAATTTAGCGATTTGAAAAGAAATATCTGCAGTTCCGCCTGCGACATCAATTATTTTTATATTATTTTTAAAGTTAATTTTATTGATAATTTTTCTTTTCCATAAACGATGAACGCCAAGACTCATAATGTCATTCATTAGATCATATTTTGTAGCAACATTTGAAAATACCTCTTTTACAAGTGTAGATTTTTCTTCGGCGTTCACCTCTTTAAATCCAAAATGAGTTTTTTTTGAGTTCATGTTAAAGACTTCTGATTTTAATTTTATACTACCGAGTAATTTAATTGCTCAAGAGCCGTTTTTTCCAAAGGAAGAAACCGCAATGCTAGTATATAATAATAAGATTATTGATTCAAAAATAAAACATTTATCTAGCTTTTTAGATGCTGGAGATGTTTTAGTTTTTAACAATACAAAAGTAATAAAAGCACAATTAGTTGGCATTATAAATCGTAATTCTTCTAAGATAAATATTAATCTCAATCAAAAAAATAAAGATATTTGGAATGCGCTAGTTAAGCCAGCAAAAAAAATAAAAGCAGGAGATTCGATAGAAATAGGTGAAGATTTTTTTGCTGAAGTGGTAAAAAAATATGATGATGGTTTTATTGATATAAAATTTAATTGTATTGAAGAAAATTTATTATCAATGCTTGATAAATATGGTTCAATGCCTATTCCTCCTTATATAAAAAGAAACAAAAATGATGATGAAGATCAAAAAAATTATCAAACATTTTATGCCAAACAAGGTCAGGCAGTTGCGGCGCCTACTGCAGGACTGCATTTTTCATCAGATTTATTTGCAGAATTAAAAAGAAAAAAAATAAAATTAGCTTTTCTAAATTTGAATATTGGCGCTGGAACTTTTTTGCCAATTAGGAGTGAGTTAATTAAAGACCATAAAATGCATTTAGAGACTTTTTCAATTGATGAAGAAAATTGTAGAATTATTAACGAGGCTAAAGAGGCTAATAAAAAAATTATTGCCGTAGGAACAACGTCATTAAGGGCTCTTGAGTCTATAGTTAAAGATAATCAAGCTTTAAAAGCAACCGAATCATCAACTGATATCTTTATTTACCCGCCCTATAATTTCAAAATTGTCGATGCCTTATTCACAAATTTTCATCTACCAAAATCAACTTTATTTATGCTGGTATGTGCTTTTATTGGAACTGAGAGTGCTTTTAATATATATGAGCATGCAATAAATAATAGATATAGATTTTTTTCTTATGGTGATTGCTCTATTTTGTTTAAAAAAAACTGATTGCCAAATTTTAATTCAAAATAAATTCTAAATTAAACAAAATTATTTTGTTATAAATATAACCTATAAATAAAAATGATTCCTAAATTCAATATTACAATTTATCCCCTATTAAAGCTAATGGCAAAAGAAGAGCAAACCAGAAAGGGAGCTTCTGAAAAGCTATCAACAATATTTAATCTAGCGGAAGAAGATAAGCAGGAAAAAACCGCTTCTGGTTTTCATGTGTTTGAAAATAGAGTTTGTTGGGCCTTTACTTACTTAACTAAAGCTGAATATATAGAATTAACTGAGCGTAAAGCTGTTTATCGCATTACAAATTTAGGATTATATGCTTTAAAAGATGCTGAAGAAAAAAAGATTGTTATTGATAAAAAATATTTAGAAGAAAATGCGCCAAATTATTTTAAGAATTGGCAAGTAAAGAAGAAGGATTATAAATCAGAAAATGAAATAGAAGATGAAGAAAATAATGTTGTTTTTGATTTGGAAGATGAGCTCGATAAGGTTGATAATGATTTTAATTTTGCACTGTTGCAAAAAATCAAAACGATGAGTTGGCAAGAGTTTGAAGATTTGTGTGCAACTCTTCTTGAAAAGATGGGGTATGGAGTTGCGTCAAAAAGACAGATTAGGGTTAGTGATGGCGGAATCGATGGAGAGATATTTGAAGATGAGCTTGGTTTAAAGGGAAAAATTTATATTCAGGCAAAGAAGTGGGATAATAACAATATTCAGCCTAAAGACATGAAAGAATTTTTATATAATGTAAGAGGAAGTAAAGGTGTATTTATCACAACATCTGATTTTAGCCAGAAATCAAGAGAGGAAGCTCAAAATTATAAGGAAGGAAAAGTAGCTCTCATAAACTACAATGATCTAGTTAAGTTATGTAAAAAATATCAAGTACTATGCAAAAAACAAACTATAGAAATTTTTAGGTTATAAAATAACGATTTTGGTAATATTTTAATTTGTAAAATAAAAAATAGAATGAAATGTAATAGTTTAAATTTAATCTGACAGTTTAGTTGTAAGGATGTCTATGAATCACACAAATTATACTTCACAAATTGTACCATTTAATTCAGGAGTTGGTATAAATTATTCTTCTTTGGAAAGTTTTTTGATCTAACATCATTTGTAAAATTTTCTACAGCTTGAGAAATTTTTTTAGCCAATTCTTCATAATTATTTACAAATCTTGGTTTAAATTCCTGATTTAAACCAAGAAGATCGTCTATAACCAAGATTTGTCCGTCGCATTCTAGAGATGCCCCAATGCCAATGGTTGGTATTTTTATTTTTTGTGAAATTTTTGTTGCCAACTCCGCTGGAACCGCTTCAATTACTAGCGAAAATGCTCCGGCTTCTTCTGCTAAAATTGCGGTTTCAAAAATTTCTTGCGCAGATTTATCATTAGTGCCTTGATAATGATAACCACCAATTTTTCTAACGCTTTGCGGTAAAAGTCCAACATGACCCATAACATTTATATTATTTTTAATTAAAAATTCTAAATTTGTTATTAATGATTTATCGATTTCTATTTTTATAGCGTCGCATCCAGTTTCATCAATTATTTTTTTTGCGCTCTCTAACGCTTGATGCTTAGATTGTTCGTAACTTCCAAATGGCAAATCAACCACTATAAAAGATTTTTTACATGCTTTAGTTACTGCTTTGCCATGATTAATCATCATTTCTAAGCTAACATCTACAGTGTCTTTCATGCCATAAATTGTCATTCCTAAAGAATCTCCAACTAATATTATATCACAAAATTGATCAATTATTTTTGCAATTGGATAAGTATAAGCTGTTAGAGCAACTAATTTTTCTTTTGATTTTTTAGAAAGGATTATTTCTTTGGTTATTTTCATTATTAATTCAATCTTGAAATTTTTGTAGATCCGAAATGCTTTTGTCGCTAAGCGTATTTACATTTTTTTTGGATTGTAGATTATTATTGTTGTGATCAATAATTTCTTGCTCCAAATCTTCTTTTCTTATATCGTCCCTAATCTCATAAATGTTTGAAACCTCGTGCTCATTACCATACATATCAACAATAATGGTAATATCATTTTCTAATTTTGCTTTTTCTTCAGCGATGCTTTGATTAAATTCTTCTTTTAATTTATCTATGCCAATTTCTTTTTCTATTTCTTTTAAGTGATTCTTGATTTTATTGATATTGTGTTTGCCATGATATATTAATTTACCAATGAATCTTGCAATTTCCGGCATATCATCTGGCTTTATAAATATTATAACCACAATGATAACAACTATTAGTTCAGCAAAAGAAAAGCCTAACATTTTACTTTTATTTTATTAAATTATCCGAAACGACCGGTAACATAGTCTTGCGTTTGCTGGTTGGAAGGATTGGTGAATATTTTATCAGTGGTATCATATTCAACAATTTTTCCCATATTAAAAAAAGCGGTCATGTTTGAAACTCTGGCTGCTTGTTGCATTGAGTGAGTAACAATAATGATTGTGTAATTATTTTTTAATTCATCGATTAGTTCTTCTATTTTAGCGGTAGCAATTGGGTCAAGAGCTGAGCATGGTTCATCCATTAATATTATTTCTGGTTCAATAGCAATTGTTCTAGCAATGCAAAGTCTTTGTTGTTGACCCCCTGATAATGAATTAGCCTGATCATTTAGGCGATCTTTAACTTCGCTCCAAAGTCCTGACCTAGTTAGGCTTTTTTCAACAATTTCATCAAGTTCTTTTTTATTTTTAAATAAACCATGGATTCTTGGTCCATAAGCAACGTTATCATAAATGGATTTTAGAAAAGGATTTGGTTTTTGAAATACCATACCAACTGACGCTCTAAGAAGCACTAGATCTAAATTTTGTCGATAAATATTTTCACCATCTAGTAATATCTCTCCGCTTATTGCGCAATTTGTAATTGTATCATTCATGCGATTAATACAGCGTAAAAAAGAAGATTTTCCGCATCCAGATGGGCCTATTAAGGCAGTTACACTTTTTTCTTGAAAATCAATATTAATATCAAAAAGAGCTTGTTTTTGACTATAAAAAAGATTTATCTCTTTAGCAGAAATTTTGCTTTTAATATTATTTTTAATATTCATTTATAATTTAAAGCATAAAATTTATTAGGATACCCTAGAAATATAAAGTTGAAATAACGCTAATCATACATCAAAAAAATAAATAACAAATGCAAAAAATAAAAAAACTATTCCCGCGCTCTCTTTATGCAAGATTTTTAATGATTATTGTTGGCTCTGCTTTGGTGGTTCAGATTGTTTCGGTATATGTTTTCTATTATAATCATTTAGATATAATCTCTAAACATATGGCGCGAAGCGTTATTGCTGAAATGGTTTTTGTTAAAACTTCTATAAATAAACCCGGATATAATACGCTATTGCAGGAACTCTCTGAAAATACTGGCTTGATATTTTCTTTTGAAGAAAAAAGAAGACTTAAAAATAACAAAATAGCTGACAGCGCTTGGCAAAAAAGTAGTTTCTACCAATATATAAATCCAATAATTGATCCATATAACAGATTTAAATCTGAGCTTGATGCATATGGTCTTAAGCCTTATGAAATTTTTAAAAATCATGAAGATGATAATTTGATTACCGTTAAAATTCAAAGCAATCAAGGTATACTATCCTTTGAAGTGCCAATCAAAAAAATAACTAGCTCTACTTCTTACGTTTTTATTTTTTGGATGATTTTTACGGTATTTCTTACTTCTTTGATTTCAGTAATATTTTTTAGAAATCAAATTCGTTTTATTAAAAATTTAAGTATTATTGCTGAAAAATTTGGGCGCGGTCAAGATGTCTCCACCCTTAAAATTGCTGGATCAGAAGAGATTAGATCTCTCACTATTTCTTTTATTAAAATGAAAGAAAGAATAATGAGACAAATATCGCAAAGAACTGATATGCTTTCTGCGGTATCGCATGATCTTAGAACCCCGCTTACTAGAATGAGGTTGCAATTAGAGATGATGAAAAATTCTAGCGAAATTGAAGATTTAAAAAGTGACATAATCGACATGGAAAAGCTAATCAATGAATATCTAGATTTTGCAAGATTTGATAATAAGGAAAAAAGTAAAGTGGTTAATATTAAAAATTTTTTACAAGAAAAAATAATTTTATATTACAATAAAATGCATCGAAATATCTCATATTCTATTGATCTAGAAGAAAACTTTGACATGCCAATAAGAAAACTTTCTTTTAAAAGAGCGATCATGAATTTAATAGATAATGCCTTTAATCATGGAAAAAAAGTTTTTCTGACCGCCGGTATTTTTAAAGGAAATCTGAGGATTTTAATTGAAGATGATGGCCCAGGAATTCCTGAAAATGAAAGAGAAAATGTTTTTAAACCTTTTTATCGTCTTGATAATGCTCGTAATTTTGATAATCGTCCAAATTCGGGTGGCTCTGGTCTTGGTATGGCAATTGCTTTTGATGTAATAGCTGGTCATGGTGGTAGTATTAAACTTTCTGAATCAAAAGACTTAAGTGGCTTAAAAGTAGAAATACTGATACCAATTTAATGTTTATTTAAAATTTATAAAACATCAACTTTTATAAAAGCTGGGCAATGATCAGATGCTTTTTCTTGATTGCGAACCCCTTCATTTTCTATATCAGATTCAATTATTAGATCGGCACATTTTGGTGAAACTAGTAAATAATCAATTCTGACCCCTTTGTTGTGTGTATATGAATTTCCGCGATAATCCCACCATGTAAATGCTTGATTGTCAGGATTTGTAGCTCGGTAAGAATCAATTAATCCAGTATTTAATAAATTTCGAAATTTTATTCTTTCTTCTAGATGAAATAGTATTTTTCCCTCAAAGCCTTTTGGATCATATATATCTATTTCCTGACAAGCAACGTTATAGTCTCCTGCAAAAATCTGAATTTCATCATAAGATATAAGACTTGAAATATGTGATTGTAAGCGATCGTAAAAATTTAGCTTATATATAAACTTTTCACTTTCTTCAATTTTCTGATTAACCATCAATTCTGATCCACCATTTGGCACATAGATTGATGAAACTCTGATAGCTTGATTATTAATGGAAATTACACACTCAATATAACGAGCTTGTAGATCTGTTTGATTGGACTTTTCAAGTATTGGTAAATTCTTAATTATTTCATCAATTTTGTATTTTGATAAAATTGCCACGCCATTATATGATTTTTGACAATTAACAGCAATGTTGAAGCCAGCATCAGACAACGCTTCAAAGGGAAAGTTTTTTTCTTCGCATTTTAATTCTTGTAAACAAACTATATCGGGCTTGGAATTTTTTAACCATTCAAGAAGTCTTGGTAATCTTGCATTTATTGAATTGACGTTAAAAGTTGCAATTTTGATCATGGAATATCTAATTTTTAAGTTTGGAAATGGTATTAATTATCTCCACCAACATCTTTCATAAAGTGAAATCCACGAATGTAAAATCCTTCTTTGAAATATAAAGAGTGCGATTTTTTATTTTCAGTGTAAGAGTCGAGTACTATTTTTTGACAATCATTCTCTGAGGCAATTTTTTCAATTTGTTGTAATATTTTTTTACCAACTCCATTGCTACGATATTTCTCACTAACAATTAAGTTGGAAATTTGCAAATATCTACCACAGTAAAACATTCTAGCAACCCAAAAACCGCAAACAGCAATAAGTTTTTTTTCTGTTTTTTCTTTTGCAAATACCATTAGCATTTGATATTGATTGCGCGTTATCATCTCATCAATTATTT
>CAMASZ010000006.1 GCA_945861125.1 Rickettsia typhi
AGAAGATGCGCTATTAAAAGATGAATCATCAGAATTGAAGCTTAATAGTGCTAATAAATAAATTATTGAAAAAATAATTAGTGTGATACCGAATAATTTTGAAAACAAATTCAAAACTAAGTATATAAATTTTTCAGTGATCATATTAAAAAATTATTTTTTGCTAGAAAATTCATCAATTGAAACTTCAGGCAAGGTTTGAACTTCTTGACCATTTTTATTCAGATTTTCTTCTTTGATTTTTTCTTTAAGAAGAAACATTGGAGGAATTTCAAATTCTTGGTTTTTATTTTCAGGTGTTTGATAATTAAGTATTGAACCCAGAAATGAGTTTTTATTATTATCTTGATTATAATTTTGTTGATCATTTAAATTTGAATCTTTGTTCTGATTATTAGAAATTTCATCATTAGCATTTTCTTGATCATAAAATTTATCATAATTATTTATGTTTGATAATTTTTGTTGTTTATCTGGATCAGAATTTTGAATTGCTTTAATATTATTAGTAATGTTATTTAGTTGAGGTGATTTATCAGCTATTAATTTTCTTAATCTTTCTTGTTGAAAAGCTTTTAACTCTTCTTGTCTAGCATTTTTTTGTTTTTGAAAATTTTGTTCATCTTGTTCTTTTTTAATTGAATGTATCTTTTCATATTCTAATAGTTTTATGCATTTATTTTCATGCCAACATTTACCTTTACCACAATCACAACCATATGTAATAGCATTAGTACATATCATGTAATTATCAAATTTTGCACTACAATTATCAACACAGCCATTACCAAATTCTCTCCAAACCCCTTTGTTTAAATCACATAATGATCGATCATTAAAAGTTGTTGATCTTATAAAATCTGCACATGAATATTTAGTCGATATAAATAACAATATGAAGATAAGTTTTATAAAAAAAAATTTTTTCACAAAAGAAAATTTAATGTATTTAAATAATTTGATTATTATTTTTAAAGAGACAATAGTTTAGTTATCTCTTCAACAACTTTATCACCCATTTGAGAACATGAAACAGGTTTTTCGTTAATACTTGCAATATCAGCAGTTCTAACGCCATTATTAAGAACATTTTCAATGGCCTTATCAATTAAGTCAGATTCTTTTTTATATTCGAAAGAATATCTAAACATCATTGATAAACTCGAAATTGTTGCTAGAGGATTAGCAATATTTTTTCCAGCTATATCCGGAGCAGAACCGTGTACCGGTTCATAAAGGGCATATTGTTTTCCATCTGATTTTTTTTCACCAAGTGAAGCAGATGGCAACATTCCTAGAGATCCAGTAAGCATTGAAGCAGTATCGGAAAGAATATCTCCAAACATGTTACCAGTTACAATAACATCAAATTGTTTAGGATTTCTAACCAATTGCATCGAAGCGTTATCAACATACATGTGTGATAATTTAATATCTTGATACTCATTAACACCAACTTCAGAAACAACTTCACGCCACATTTCCGTTACTTCCAAAACATTAGCTTTATCAACTGAACATAAACTTTTATTTCTAATTCTAGCCAGTTCAAATGATACACGAGCTATTCTTTCTACTTCTTTAGAATTATAGGTCATTGTATTTACACCTTGCTTGGTTCCATCGGCCAATATTTTTACACCTCTTGGTTCACCAAAATATAGATCACCCGTCAATTCACGAACAATCATAATATCTAGACCCTTAACTATTTCGCTTTTAAGAGTTGAGCTATTAACAAGTGCGTTAAAAACTTTTGCTGGTCTCAAATTTGCAAATAATTCAAGCTCTTTTCTAATGCCAAGCAAACCTCTTTCGGGACGATATTTATAATCTAATGATTCCCATTTTAGCCCACCAACTGCTCCTAATAATATTGCATCAGCTTTTTTAGCTAAGTTGAGAGTTTCTAACGGAAATGGCGTTCCAGTTTGATCATATGCTATGCCACCAAGCAGTGCATGTTCTGTTTCAAATTTTCTATCTGTATTTTTAGAAAAAAAATCGATTATTTTTTTTGCCAGCATCACAACTTCAGGACCAATTCCATCTCCTTCTATTAATAAGATTTTTTTCATAGTTTTATAAATTAAAATTTAATTTTGACAATTCATTAAAAAGTTTATTGGTTAGTTCTTCTTTCTTATTGTTAATCCATTTATTTGTTTGCTCATCAAATGAAAAATAATCAGCACCACTAAATGGTGAAGAATACCAAATCTTTTGATTTCCAGAATTACGATTAATAACGTAAGTTTTTTTATTTTCTAAAATAACAATTTTTAAAATTCCTTCTGAATAATCAATATCCATTTGGCTATTTTTATCAAAAGCTTCCACCTTGGAAGCTAAATTTGATAGATAATTTTCGCATTCAAGATAAAAATTCATTTCTCTAAGGATATAATTTATTTAAAAGCCATTTATTGTTTTGTCTTTTATATAGTAAACGATTGTGAATTCTATACTTACCCTCTTCCCAAAATTCAATATTATTAGCAATAACTCTATATCCTGACCAAAAAGGCGGTCTAGGAATTTCTTGATTTTCAAACTGCTCATTAATGGCTAAAATTCTATTTTCAAGATCTTGCCAATTTTCCATAATTTGTGATTGTTTTGAAGCCCAAGCTCCAATTTGACTATCTCTTGGTCGAGAATGAAAATAATTATCGGCTTCTTTTTGATCTATAGAAATAACTTGCCCCTCAATACGAACTTGCCTACCCAATGCCCCCCAATAAAAACAAAGAGCAACATTAGAATTTTCAGTAATTTCTCTACTTTTTCTACTAGTTAAATTAGTGTAAAAACAAAAACCGTTTTCATCAAAACCTTTCAATAAAACCATTCTTAAGGATGGCTTTAAATCTTTGCCAACTGTTGCAATGCTCATTGCAGTTGGCTCAATTATATCTTTATTTTTTTTAGCAATTTCAAACCATTCATGAAATTTTTTAAATGGCTCTTTAAAATCAACAATTTTTTCTGACATATTTAAGTTCTTGCTTTATTGATTAACAAAAAATCAGCAATAACACAAGCCATCATTGCCTCTCCCACTGGAACTGCTCTTATTCCAACACAAGGATCGTGTCTACCTTTGGTTATTATTTCACAATTATTATAATTAGTATCAATTGTTCGACGCGGAATCAGAATAGAGCTGGTTGGCTTTACTGCAAATCTTACCACAATATCTTGACCAGAAGAAATACCACCCAAAACTCCACCAGAATGATTAGAAGAAAATTTAACTGCGTTATTTTCATACCACATTTCATCTGATAATTCAGAACCTTTTTTATTAGCGCAATCTATGCCAATTCCTATTTCAACTGCTTTAACAGCATTAATTGACATCATGGCACTTGCCAATCTAGCATCTAGCTTATCATATATTGGTTCACCTAAGCCAACCGGAACATTTTTTGCCACGACTTCAATTATTGCACCCACTGAATCACCAGATTTTCTGATATCAAGAATATGATTTGTAAAATTTTCTATAGCTTTAGAATCAGGACAGAAAAAATCATTATTTTCAATCTCTTTTTCATCAAAATTATTGTAGTTAATTTTTTGATTACCAATTTGAGTAAGATATCCAATAATTTTAATATTATGTTGATCTAATATTTTTCTTGCTACGGCGCCAGCTGAAACTCTCATTGCTGTTTCGCGAGCAGAAGACCTTCCTCCACCTCGATAATCTCTGATACCATATTTTTCGAAATAAGTATAATCTGCGTGAGATGGACGAAACTTATTTTTTATTTCACTGTAATCATCAGATTTTTGATCTTGGTTCTTAATAATTAAGCTAATTGGTGTTCCTGTAGTTTTACCTTCAAAAACACCTGAAAGAATTTCTATTTCATCTTTTTCTTGTCTTTGAGTAGTGAATTTTGATTGACCCGGTCTTCTTTTGTTAAGATATTTTTGAATATCATTTTCATTTAAATTTATTTTTGATGGACAACCATCAATAACCACACCTATTGCTTTACCATGACTTTCTCCCCAGCTTGTAAAAGAAAATATACTTCCAAATCTATTCATAATTTATTTTTCTTCAATTTTAAAAGTTAAAACCGGATTTTTAGAAAAAATCATACGATCATTATTTATAATTCTTAATTCTCCGGCTAATATTTTTCCAATATTATTTTCAGCAATTATATCTATCAATATAATCTCTTTTTCATCTTTTTGAAAGGCTTTTTTTGCCTGAATTGAATATATTTCGTTTTCTTTATACTCAAATTTAATATTTGGATTGATCATAACTTTTTTTGATTCCATTTTATCTATATCTTTATTATAAACGATTTTTAAAACAGAACTTTTTTGAAATATGTAAAAAACATAAACCATTAATCCTGTAGCTATTAGAAAATAACAAAACAGGGTAAGTATGGATTTAATTTTATTATAGAATTCTATTTTATATAAAATTTTTTTTATTTCTTTATCATTCATAACTAAATATGTTATAAAACTCTTTTTTCTTCTAATGTTATTGCAAAGGATTCAACATTTTCAATAACATTCATTTTATCAATTCTAACTTTACATCTTGTTATTCTGTGATCTTTCATAATTAGCTGTATTATTTGATGAGTAAGTTTTTCGATTAAATTGAAATGATTTTTTTCAATGAATTCTTTGATTGATTTAGTTAAACTATCATAATCAATAGTGTCTTTTATTTCATCAGAAAATAAGCTTTGAATATGGTTGGTTTCTATTTCGGCGTTAATTATAATCTCGCGCAAAAAACTTTTTTCCCAATCATGAATACCTAAAAAAGTTTTAGTCTTGAGGTTTTTAATTTCAATTATCATAATTATATTTTATAATTTTAGTATTGTACTAGAAACACTTTTGAAAATTTTACAATTTTAAAGTGGTTTTGTTGTAAATTTAACCCTTATAATTAGAATGAACAATGTTATTCACATCAACAAATATAAAAACTCTTTTAAAAAAAAGAAAATGCTTTTAATTACTATAATATCAGGAATCATATTAGGAAACTTAATTTGGAAATATTTTATTCAAGATATTTCTGATTTAGACATTCAAATTCCATCATCAAATAACATAACCTTTAATGATAAGACACCAGAAGCTCTTACCACTGCTCAATTAGCAAATTACTTTGAAATTAATGAAAATAAACCAATTTTATTATATATCTATACCACTTGGTGCAAAGTTTGTCATGAAAATTTTACAATAATTAATGAATTATCAAGGGAATTTCAAAATACCAACTTAAAAGTTATTGCTATCGCAATAGATAAAGAGCTCAATGCAGATAGGTTAAAAAACTATCTAAATAATTTTGGAAACTTATATTTTGAACCAAAATTTTTAATTCATAAGGAAGGATTTATTGATTTCTTAAAAAAACAAAATGTTAAATATAATCATCGTATTCCTTTTACAATTTTATTTTCAAAAAATAGCAACATTATCACTAAATACTCAGGCACAAAAAATAAAAATCATCTTAGAAATAAAATTATTAAAGAGTTATTTTCTGAATAAATATGATTTACTCGTACATAAAAGTAAAACTATATAATACTTTTACTAAAAAAATAGAAGAAGTCAAAACCGCAGAAAATGATCATCTTAAAATTTATGTCTGTGGACCAACAGTTTATGATAGAGCCCATCTTGGTAACGCTAGATCAGTTGTGGTTTATGACTTACTTTATCGTTTATTTGTAAAAATTTTTAAAAAAGTAACTTACGTTAGAAATATCACCGATGTTGACGACAAAATTAACAATTCTGCCAAAGAACAAAAAATATCAATTCAGCAATTAACAAAAAAATATACTGAGTTTTTTCACAATGACATGAAAGCCCTTAATGTTCTTGATCCCACTCATCAACCAAAAGCAACTGAGCATATTAATGATATGATTGTAATAATTGAAAAATTAATCAAAAAAAATCATGCTTATGTTAGTGAAAATCATGTTTTATTTGATGTTAATTCTTTTGAAGATTATGGAAAATTATCAAATCGAACTCTTGACGAAATGATAGCCGGCGCAAGAGTTGAAATTGCAAAATACAAAAAAAATCCACTTGACTTTGTTCTTTGGAAGCCAGCCGATCAAGAAGATGATCCTTCAAGTATGTTTGATAGTCCGTGGGGAGTTGGTAGGCCGGGTTGGCATATTGAATGCTCTGCAATGAGTAGTAAATATTTAGGCAATAATTTTGATATTCATGGCGGTGGCTCTGATTTGCAGTTTCCTCATCATGAAAATGAAATTGCTCAAAGCAAATGCGCTCATGAAAATTCTTACTATGCAAAATATTGGATCCATAATGGTTTTTTAACGGTTGATAAAGAGAAAATGAGTAAATCATTAAAAAATTTTATAACAGTTAAAGATCTTTTAGATAAGAATATAAATGGCGTAGTAATTCGCTTTTTACTGCTTTCCAGCCATTATCGTAAACCCCTTGATTTTAATAAAAAAATTCTTGATGACTCTAAAAAAACCATTGAAAAATTTTATGAAATTATTGACAAAAAAGATTTAGAGCTAATTGATAAATCAATACCAGAGATAGTTATTTCATATTTAGCCGATGATTTAAATATTTCAAAAGTTAATGCCTACTTGCATGAATTAGTAAAGAAAATCAAAAATTCTAATGATTTAAATTTAAAAAAAGATTTTTTAAATACACTTGATTTTATTGGCTTAATTGACGAAAAATTAATAAAAGAAAAACAAAAAAATAACCCACATGTCTCGACATACAAAACTGAAATCTCTGCAAAACAAAACGAGAATTATACAGCATTTTCATATTCACAAGAAGTAAAAGATAAAAACAATATCGAAATAGATCAAAACTACATTAACTCACAAATTGAACTTCGCTTAAAATACAAAAAAGAAAAAAATTTTCAAAAAGCCGATGAAATCAGAGAAGATCTACTACAAAAAGGCATAATACTTGAAGATATTTCTGGTCAAAAAACAATTTGGAAAAAATAATACCATTTCCCAAATTAAATGACGAATTTAATTTAGAAATGACATAACAAAATCGGTAAATAGATAGGAAAACAAAAGAAGAAAGCATAAAAATGACAAATCAAAATCTTGAACAAATAGCCAGAGATAACATTGATAGTCAGCTGGAGCTTGCAGGCTGGCAAGTGCAAAGTATGGCGAAGATCAATTTATCATCGTGCCTAGGAGTTGCGGTTAGAGAATATTTAACCGATGTTGGTTTCGCAGATTATGTTTTATTTGTTGATGGCAAGGCTTGCGGAATAATTGAAGCTAAACGTGAGGAGGAGAGTTTAAAAAATTTGTTTAAACTTTATGAGGAGATGGTAAATGAAAAATAATATAAAAAATCTTGAAGAAATAGGTAAAAAACTTGAGCCAATTCGTAGCTTGATTAATGAAAGTTTAAAAAAAATACAACCATTCATAAAGCTTTCACAAGAAATGCAACAATCAATACAACAAGTTCTTAAAAGTCCTAAAATAAATCTTTTATTAAGTTTTTTTAAATCAGGAATATTTGAACATGAACTCTTAGTTAATCTATTTCCAGATGGTTTTGATAAAAAAATATTAGAAAATAATTGGAGTAAGATACAAATTTCTCTTAAAAAGAGATGGCCTAATTCTTTATTGAATGTCGATAGAATGAAGAGGCTTGAGCAAATTTATAAAGCTCAAGATGCAGGTGCTTATATTGCGGTTTGCAGAGCAGTCTATCCTGAAATAGAATGCTTATTAAGAGAAGAGATTTTATTTAAAGATACTAAATTTCTTTCTGAATTCCATATAAAATCTGAAAAACAAAGAAGTGATTTTCTTAATAAAAATTTTTCTCCAATAAAAAAGTATCCATATAAAAGTTTTGGAGTTAGTGATGATACTGCGTTAAATGAAATTGACATTTTTACTGGAGTTTTTCTGTGGGAACTTGAAGAATGTTTTAAAAGTTATGATCCAATAAATAATCTTTGTAAAAACTCAAAAAAAGAAATTAAAAATAATAGACATTTTCATTGCCATGGATGGTCTCAAAAGGCTGAATTTATTGATGCTCTATATGCATTGTTAATGTTGGATATGACAATGTGCTCAATTGATAAATTAAATAACCAACAATTACAAATTAATTATGACCAAAAATAATAAAACCAAAGCCAAAAATTTAGAAAATTCTTTCACCGAATTTTTGCTTTATAAAACGCCAAACAATCAAGTGAAGGTCGAGATTTTTTTAAAAAATGAAAATATTTGGTTAACCCAAGAAAAAATTGCCACACTTTTTGGAGTTGATCGTTCGGTGATTACCAAGCATTTAAGCAATATTTTTGAAAGTGCAGAGTTGAGTGAAGATTCAGTGTGTGCAAAATTTGCACATACTGCCTCTGACGGCAAAAATTATCAAACTAAATTCTACAATCTCGATGCAATCATTTCAGTTGGCTATCGCGTCAACTCAATTCAAGCTACTAATTTTCGGGTATGGGCGACTGAAAAATTAAAAGAATATATCACCAAGGGTTTTACAATGGATGATGAGCGCTTGAAAGATCCGCAAAAAATTTTTGGCAAAGATTATTTTGATGAGCAACTTGCCAGAATCCGCGATATTAGGAGCTCGGAGCGTAGATTTTATCAAAAAATCACCGATATTTATTCGCAATGTAGTATTGATTACAACCCACAAAGCCAAGAAACCAAAGATTTTTTTGCTACCGTGCAAAATAAATTGCATTTTGCCATCACTGGCCAAACCGCATCCGAAATAATTTATTCAAGAGCGAGTAGCACGAAACCAAATATGGGTTTGACTAATTGGCAAAATTCTCCTTTGGGTAAAATTAGAAAAAACGATGTAGCAATTGCTAAAAACTTTTTAAATAAAAATGAGCTTGATGGTTTGAATCGCATTGTTTCAATGTATTTAGATTATGCCGAAAATCAGGCAAAAAAACATCAAGCCATGACCATGAAAGATTGGGCAAATAAGTTAAATGCTTTTTTGCAATTTAATGAACAAGAGATTTTAACCAACGCTGGCAAGATTTCAGCTGAAATTGCTAAAAATTTTGCGGAAAATGAATTTGAAAAATTCGACAAAATTCAAAATAAAAATTTTGAAAGCGATTTTGATCGCGAAGTTAAAAGGCTTTTGGTAAAGGCAAAAATTAAAAATAGAGGTGGAGAATGAATAGTTTTTCTAACAATTACAAAGATTGGATTGATGTTTTTTCGGCCATAATGCCGATTTTATTAACTGCATTCGCAGTCTTTTATACCCACAAGCAAACCAAAATCGCAGAAGGAAAGCGCAGAGATGATTTGTACGACAAGAGGATCGAAGTCTATAATCAACTTCTGATTTTTTGTCGTAAAATAAATTACGAGAAAGGTTGGTCTGACAAAGAAGGGCTAACTGATATTTTGTATAATAAAGTTATGCCACATCACTTTCTGTTTGGCGCTGAAATTAAATCTTTGATTGATGAAATTGACAGAAAATATAGAGAAATTGGTGCTTTTAAAAGTGAAGGCGAGGTCAGTGATGAAATTGAAAATAATACAAGCAATGAGGTTCAAGACTATAAGGTTTTAATAGATTTTTTTCGGAATCTGCCTACAAGATTAGAGAGAGAATTTGAGCCTTATCTGAGGCTTGAATCAGTTAGCACAAAAATTCTAAATCCAAAAAGTACAACCGATAAAAAAACTAATAAAACTAAGCGCCAATCCAAAAACCCACAAAACCATGACTAAAAAACCCAATAAACTCAACAAAATCAACCTTTCAAACTCAGAAAATTCGATAGAAATTTATCAAACTAAAGATGGTTCGCCACAAATTGAAATTAAATTTGATAACGAAACTTTATGGATGAATCAAAAGCAAATTGCTGAAGTTTTTGGAACGAAAATTCCCGCCATCAACAAGCATATTAATAATATCCTTAATGAAGGTGAATTAAAGCCCGAAGCAACTATTTCCATTTTGGAAATAGTTCAAAAAGAAGGAAAAAGAGAGGTAACTAGAAAGGTAGATTTTTATAATCTTGATATGATTATTTCGGTGAGTTATCGAGTTAATTCTTCGAAAGCAACACAGTTTAGAATTTGGGCAACTGAAAGGCTGAAAAATTATTTGGTAAAAGGTTTTGCCGTCAATGAAAAACGCGTTAAGGAGTATCAAGAAAATCTTGTTGAACTACAAAAAACCATTAAATTAATTCAAAATTCAGTTGATTTAAAAGAACTCTCGGCACCTGAAAGTAAAGGCTTTTTAAGTATTATCACCAATTACACTCATAGTTTTATTTTGCTCAATCAATTTGATTCTGATTCGCTTAATTTACAAAAATTAGATAAAAATATCACTTACGAAATTGCTTATGAAGAGGCTTTAGAAGCGATATTGGAACTCAAAAAACAATTGATAAAAAAGAAAGAAGCAACCGCACTTTTTGGCAATCAAAAAGATCGAAGTTTTGCAGGAATTTTAGGAAACATCACGCAAAGCTTTGGCGGAAAATATCTTTACAAAAGCATTGAAGAACAAGCATCACACCTACTTTATTTCGTGATAAAAAATCATCCATTTTCTGACGGCAATAAAAGAATTGGTGCATTTCTCTTCATTTGGTTTTTAAATAAAAATAAACATTCTTTAAAAAAATCTGGTGAATTAAAAATTAATGATAATGGGCTTGTAGCATTGGCGTTGCTTGTTGCGCAAAGCAATCCAAAAGAAAAAGAATTGATGATAAAATTGATTATCAATTTAATTAACGAACAATAATTTAAAAAAATGAATAAAAATACTTCTTCGATAGTTTCAAAAGTTTGGTCATTTTGTAATCCGCTTCGTGATGTGGGCGTAAGTTATGGCGACTATTTAGAGCAATTGACTTATTTGCTGTTTTTAAAAATGGCTAATGAATATGATACGACTTTATTTTTTAAAGATTTTTATCTCAAAAATTGTGTCGAAAGCTTTAGTGCGACTGGCAAAAATATCTTGCTTAATTTATCATTTACTGAGTAGAAATTGTATAATTTAATTGGCGCATCTGGCGGGAATTGAACCCACAACCTTTGCCTTCGGAAAGCAACACTCTATCCAATTGAGCTACAGATGCTTATATTAATTACTGATAAATTCTAACTTTTATTTGTAAATATCTTCAAATTTTATATTTGCGTTCTAGTTTTAAGTGCAATAGAAATTGTCCCTTCATCAAGATAATCTAATTCACTACCAACAGGAATTCCATATGTTAAACGAGTAATTTTTATATTATATTCTTTAACTAAATCAGTGATAAAATATGATGTAGTTTGACCGTCAATTGTTGCACTTGTGGCAATTATTATTTCTTTCACTTGATTATTTCTAACTCGATCAATTAATGAATTTATATTTAAATCTTCAATTTTTTTACCAGAAGTAGCAGATAAATTGCCACCAAGAATGTGATATTTACCATGATAATCACCTGCCCTTTCTATGGCCCATAAATCGGCAACTTCTTCAACAACACAAATAATTGATTGATCTCTTTTTTCATCTAAACATATATGACAAATTTCACCCTCATCAAGATTGCCACATATTTTACAATTACTAATTTTTTCATTAAGAATTTTTAAATTTTCAATTAAGGGTAGTAAAATTTTTTCTTTATTATTAGCAAGATATAGTACCAGTCTTTTTGCAATACGAGGACCCATACCAGGTAATTTAGAAATTAATTTACTAATGATCTCTAATTGATTTTTTTGCATTGGTAATTTGTTATTTTCTTATTGCGAAATCAGATTCAACAACATATTTGAATGTGGTTAACTGTTCTAATCCCACTGGCCCCCGAGCGTGTAATTTTCCAGTAGCAATACCAACTTCAGAGCCAAAACCAAATTCTCCTCCATCTGCAAATTGTGTAGATGCATTATGCATAACAATTGCAGAGTTAACTTTTGTTAGAAAAATTTTAGCAGATTTTTTATCTTCAGTAATGATGCTTTCAGTGTGAGAGGAGCCGTATTTTGTTATATGTTCAATTGCATGATTTAAATCATTAACAATTTTTATTGAAATAATTTTATCTAAATATTCAGTATAATAGTCTTGTTCACTTGCTAATTTAATACGCTTATCAATTATTATCGAATCTTTATCACCCCTTATTTCGCACTTCAATAAAGATAAATCATCAGTAATTAAAGGAATAATTTTTTTAGATATTTTTTTATCAATAAGCAAAGATTCAGTTGCGCCACAGATTCCAACTCTTCGCATTTTTGCATTTATAAGAATTTTTCTAGCTTTATCAAAATTAGCTTTATTATGAATATAAGTATGACAATTGCCATCAAGATGCATAAATAAAGGAATGGCACTATTTTCTGAAATAGATTTAATCAATGATTTTCCACCTCTTGGAATTACTACATCAATAAAATTATTCAGTTTAAGAATTTTATAAATTAAATCTCTATTATTAAAAGAAAGAAAATTTACAAAGTTGATATCAACTTTATTTTTGACTATTGCTTGACGAAAAATGTCGGCAATTACAGATGAAGTATTTATTGACTCAAAACCACATTTAAGTATTACTACATTTCCGGATTTAATTGCTAAAGCTGAAATGTCAGCTGTAACATTTGGCCTTGATTCATATATTGCCAACAAAACTCCAATTGGTGTTGCAACTCTTTTAATTGTTAGTCCGTTATCTCGCTTAGTTTGATATAATATTTTATTAACTGGATCGGGAAGTTTTATAATATCTTGAATGGTTTTGATAATGTTATTAATTCTTGATTCATCTAACATTAATCGATCTATTTTAGCATTATCCAAATTATTTTTTTTAGCTTGCTGAAGATCTTTTTTATTTGCCTCCAAAATTATCTGAAAATTTTTTTTTAATAATTTTACAACATCTTTTAATATAGCATTTTTAGTGCTAGTTGAAATATCAATAACATTGTGGCTAGCTTTCTTAGCATCATGACAAATTTTATAAATATCTTTTTCAATTTTATTCATAATTTAACTTATAAATTTAGCTAATATTGGAAATACAATAATTCCAGAAAATAAAATTATTACCGAAATAAAGTTTGTAATAGAAAGACTTGAGTCAGATTCTAAATATTCAGCAAAATCATTTTTTTGATTTATTTTTTCAACATCTGTTTTTGAAAAAATTAGCTTAAAATTTTTAAAATAAATTATAATAATCGAAAGAAAATTGATTAATAAAATTATAAAACTATTGAAATTTCCTTCTTTAATTATGTTTTTTAAAACAAAAAATTTATCGACCATTCCATAACTTGGCATAATGCCAATAATTGCACTAAAGGCAAATATTAAAAAAGTATGATTGATTGGCA
Organism: Rickettsia typhi; assembly: GCA_945861125.1. Classification (GTDB taxonomy): domain Bacteria; phylum Pseudomonadota; class Alphaproteobacteria; order Rickettsiales; family UBA1997; genus CAILUF01. Next base: position 13,455 of record CAMASZ010000006.1, read on the forward strand.
TTGCTTGAAATAATCCTTGGTTTGATGATGAATTGTGATAATCATAATAAAGCGAAATGTTATTAAATGAAAAAAACAAAGTCGTCATTACAAATAAAAAACTAAACAAAGGAATATAAAGTTTAGTTATATCATATATCGAAAAGAAATTTATTGAAAATATCATCATTAAAAATTGGTGAAAAAATAAATAAAAGAATAATGACTTTATATTGTCAGCTCTAATAGCAAAAATAGATACTACCAATAAATTAAATATAATGATTATATTTAAATAATTAATTAAATTTATTGATTGATTCATATCATATAATAGATGCATTCCAAAAATATTTTTGAGAATTTTAATAAAAATAACAGCACTAATAAAAGCAAAAGCCATACAATAAAAAATATATACCACAAAAGGATTCAACTTAGCTTCGTGAAAATATAGATATAGCGGAATTAAAATTGGTAAAAAAACTCCAGCAAAAAAAAGCAGGAATAACAATAAAACATATTTATTGTTAACTAACGATATTTTTGATTTATCTAAATATAGACTACCCGCAAATTTATAGGTTAGAACTATTGCTAAAAATAAGAAAAATAATTCAAGATAAATTAAAAAATTAAAAAATAGTGAAAATTTTGTTTCGGTTTTAAAAAGATATTTTGATGAAAAAATATATGAAAATATTATCGTTAAAGAATAGAAAAACAGTAGTGATAACAAGTCTTTACTGATAATTATGAGATGTAAAAAAAATACAATGAAAATAAAAGCTATTTTTAAATTTTCAGAATTATTATTTTTATTTAAAACAAAATATTTTGATGAATAAAAAATGAATAATAACCAAATTAAATCTACTAAAATCAATAAAATAAACGATGATTTGTTTACTAAAAAACCCATTAAGATATCATGATTAAAGTATAACAAATTAAGCACAATATCGTTATGTTTTAGAAATCTAAAAATAGTCATCAAACCAATCAAAGAAAGAATTGGTGATATTTTATATATCAAATCTAATAACTTCTCATTTTTAAAAAACACTTTAATTAAACCAATATTAATAACTGGAATTAATAAAATTAAAGTTAAATAAAGATTCAATTTAAACATTTTTTATATAAAGTTTAAAATCAGTATTGATGCGAATTTTACTGATAATTCGTTAATAAACTTACTAAAACACAAAGCACTATAAACTAAAATTGCTATTAACCAAAAAATAAAAACTTGGTAATTATTTATTTTTAACTTGCTGTAATCATTATTGATGATCTTGTTTGAATAAAAACTTTTTATTATATCGGCTGAAATTTTTATTTGAGATGAGTAAGAGAAGAATATAACCAGTAAAATCAATAATTCGTAACCATAATTAAAGCTTGAATATGCCATATACCAATAAGCATTAAAAATAATTGTTAACGGTAAACACAAAATAAATAACAATATTGACTTTATTGGAAATGAAACAATTATAGATTCATCATTAATAACTCCAATCATTCTAATTGAAGAAGTGTGATAGTTTTTTTTCATAAAACTTGCCAATAAAAACATAAAAAAATTAATTAAACATAAGTTTAATAAAAAGAAAAACATTGCTTGAAGTGATTCTGGATTATGAATTACAATGGCAATAGCAATATATCCTAGATTTATAGTAGATAAGTAAACAGTGATTAGTTTTAAATGCTTTTGAAAAATTAACTTAAACGAGCTAAATAAAATTAAAGCAACCCCCAGAATTATAATGATTAGATCAAAATTTATATCGCTAAATAATAAATATTTTCCAAAAAATAAATAAATTAATTTCAAAGATAAAAAAATTCCTACCAAACTGTGAGTAAAAAGCGAGTTAGCAACCAAAAAACTAGATATTGCACCACTACTTTTAATTTTTTTAAAATATTGCCATATTGGAAAAAATTTTATTAAAAAGGCAAAATTTAATATTAAAAAAATTAATGAAGTAAGCCAAAATTTATTCTTTGGAAATATTGGAATTAAAGAAACAATTTCATCTAGATTTAATTTTCCAAAAATTAAATATATTAGTAAGAAGCAAGTAATTATTAATATTGAAGCTATCGCATTAGAGCAAAAATTCTTAAAAACTATCTGCAATAAAATATTATTTTTTGATATGGTAGCGATAGTGTAAAAAGAAAAATAATATATTTCTAAGTAAATGTATATATTAAGAAGGTTATTAGATGTTAGAATGCCATTTAATCCAAATATACTTATTAAAAAAACTGAATAAAAAAGTGAATTACTGCGTTGATCTAAGATACTGCAAATATCGCGATTATAAAAAAGCAAAATAAATATCTGAATTATTAAAATCAAAGAAAGGAAAAATAAATTTATTAAATCAAACTTAAATTCTGTACCAAGGGAAAATAGCGATATATTGAAATCATTAGCTAAAAAATCATATTTTAAAACATCTGGAGTTAAATTGTATAATAATGCTAGTAAATAAAGGAGCGAGGCAACGCAAATACTAAAACTAAACTTTCTAACCTGAATTATTTGACACAAAATAGAGCTAAGTAAGGGCAGAAATATCAACAGATAAATATTATTTACTGGACTGTGGAACATAAGGATAACGATTTTAATTTAAACGCAACCTGTTTTAGATTTGTTACATTTATTAACACAAACCAATAATTAATGGCACTGTCACAAATCAAGTTTTTTTAAGAAATTTTTATGATTATAAAATTTTTGAAAAGTAAGCGTACCTAGATGTACGCACCTAGAGGAAGTGATTTCAAAAATTTTAGAACTGTGAAAATTTCAACAAAAAATTTAATTTGCGACAGTGCCTTAATAGTAAGGATCTAGGATATTTATCTATCTTTCATCATTTTGGTAAATTCTTTAAAAAGATAGAAACTGTCACTAGGTCCAGGAGAGCTCTCAGGGTGATATTGAACAGAAAAAGCTGGTTTATCTTTTACTTTAATTCCTTCAATTGAATTATCAAATAAGGAAATGTGGGTTACTTCAATATTTTTTGGCAATGATTCTTTTTCAACACAAAAGCCGTGATTTTGACTAGTTATTTCAACTTTTTTAGTTTTAATATTTTGAACAGGATGATTTGCGCCTCTATGACCTTGGTGCATTTTAACTGTTTTGGCACCATTAGCTAAAGCTAATAATTGATGACCTAAACAAATACCAAATAACGGTATGTTATTTTCAAGAATCTTTTTTATTGTGGCAATTGCATATTTACCAGTTTCAGCAGGATCTCCCGGACCATTTGATAAAAAAACTCCATCGGGTTTATATTGCATTATTTCATCATAGTTAGTTTTAGATCCAACTATTTTAACTTCACAACCAACCTCGGTAAGGCATCGAAGAATATTTAATTTTGCACCATAATCAATTGCAACTACAGTAAATTTTTTTTCTGATAATATTTTATAGTTATTTTCATATTGATTCCACTTGGCTTGCTTATTCCAATTATAATTTCTATTTTCACTAGCAATACTTGCTAACTCAATACCTTTTAAATCTTCAATCTCTTTAATTTTAATAAGTGTTTTATCTATATCATTTTGAGAGATTTGTTTGGCATGAATAATGGCAACGTTTTTGGCTCCATTAATTCTAATATTTTTGGTAATTTGCCTTGTATCAACACCACAAATACCAATAAGGTTATTTTTCTGAAGCCATTTATTTAAATGATTTTGGGAACGATAATTTGAAGGATTAGTTATCACTTCTTTAATGATCAAGCCTTTAGCTTGAACGGATCTTGATTCAATATCGTTTTCATTTACACCAACATTTCCGATATGTGGAAAAGTAAAATTAATAATTTGTCCAGCATATGATGGATCGGTTAAAATTTCTTGATAACCAGTAATCGAAGTGTTAAAGCATATTTCGCCAATTGCAACGCCTTCATTTCCTATGCCATAGCCACTGTGAATTGAACCATCTGGAAAAATTAACACTGCATTTTTTAGCTTTTGAAAAAGAATATTCATTTTTTAAATTAATTATAAATTGTTTTTATAGTGTACAAATTTGCTTTTCCCATTTTAAAATTTTTTTAAGAAATTTTTGTGATTATAAAATTTTTGAAAGGTAGGCTTACCCAGATATAAGCTTCTAGATGTAAGCACTTAAATGTTAAGTGAGTTTCAAAAATTTTAGAATTATAAAAATTTCAACAAAAAAGTTGATTTGCAACAGCGCCATAATTCTTTAGAACAATTTAAAATGAATGATATTAAAAATATGAGCGATATTTGTAAGATTTTAAAAAAAATTAATTTTTTACTTTGCTTAAGTAATATAAAGTTTTATAAAAAAAATTCAAAACTTTTATTATGATACCATTTTAACTTAAAAATTAACCAAATATAAATTCAAAAAAATGTCAAGAAGAAATAGCGGTACGGCGGGTGGCGCATTGTCAGCAATTCGAAGATTAAGAGAGTCTCGAGAATTTGAAACAACCTCCCCAACACATCAAGCACAGCAAATACTATCAGATATTTCAGAAATTAGCGACGAAATAAAAAACATTACTTCAGATATTGAAAAAGATTTAGAAAATAATCAAAGAATAGTCGCTGACGCTGAATCTGCAAATGCTCGCGTCGAAGCAGCTGAAGTGACAGCGTTAGAAGCAGATGCTCGCGCCGCAGCAGCTCAAGAAGAATCAGAAGAAACCTTCCGAGTTCTAAAAATTGCATATGCTTATAACTCATCGTTAGTAGAACTAATAGAAAAATACAAACAACAACTTTCTACTTTAGAACCAACAACTCAAAAATTAGAATTAGCAACTGAAGAATTAGAATCAACAATTCAACAAACTCTTGCTAGAAAAATTAGTGAAATTAAAACTTCTTTAGATACAATTAAAGCTGAACTCGCAGAAGCACGTGCGAATACCAAAGAAGCCGAAGCCGTAGCTGTCGCTGCTCGTGCCGAAGCCGATCAGGCTAAAAACGCAGCAGACAAAATCACAGCTTCTCAAATTCAAGCTGCAAATGCTCGTGCCACAGCAGCCCAAGCTGAAATTAAAAGTCTTCACGCCGCAGCCAAAGCCGAAATCGAACGCCTTAGTACTCAAATTGCCGCGTTAGCTGAAGCAAATCAACTTCATACCAAAAACAAACACTTACTTGCCGAATTAGACGAAGCCGGATTAGCAGTAGCCGAATCGGAATTAGTAACATTAAGCGCAAGATCCGAAGCAAAAGTTACAACCGTAGACGCAGGATCACAAACAGATTCTCTAACACCAACTCCACCATCCACAAGACTAACCCCTACTTATGCAAGACCAGCAGTTCCAGATGCATTGCAAAGAATTAGAGAAATAAGGCGTTTATCATTCCAACGAACTGCAGAAGCTTTAGATCTAACACATGAAGAACTTAAAGCAAGTATAGAACGAAAAAGAGATCAAGATAATGGCGGCAGAGAATAAAAACAATAAACCAAAAATTACCACCATAGATCCAGAGGAAATAGAAAAATTTTCTAAAATGGCTGATGATTGGTGGAATGTTGAAGGAAAATTTAAGCCCTTACATTAATTTAATCCTGTTCGCTTAAATTATTTTCGAAGAAAAATATGTGATTATTTTAAAAATGATCAAAAATCTCTTAGCCCTTTTAAAAATTTGACAGTAATTGATATTGGTTGTGGCGGTTTAATACCAAATCCCATCTTTAAATCAAATTATCACA
>CAMASZ010000007.1 GCA_945861125.1 Rickettsia typhi
CAGAAATTATGGCCATAAATAAAAAATATCCTATAGAAGATTTAATGGCTTCATGTCATAAGTATAATAAAGAAAATCCACAAAAAAAACTAACTTTTGAATATGTAATGTTAGAAAATATAAATGATAATAATGAAAATGCGCTTGAATTAGTAAAGCTTATAAAAAAATATAATTTAGAGGTTAAGGTGAATTTAATACCATTTAATTCTTGGCAATCTTGTGGTTATAAAGCTTCTTCAAAAAATAGAATAATTTCTTTTCAAAATATTCTTAAGAGAAATAAAATATTTGCAACAATAAGAAAAACTAGAGGTGATGATGTCCTTGCAGCTTGTGGTCAATTAAAGTCAGATTCAAAAAGAATATTCAAAAATGATTCAAATCTTAGCTAACATTAAAATTTAATTTACTATAATTTGATTTATTGATAAAAATTTCACACTATCTCTCGTACTTATAAAATAAATTAATATGAAGAATTTTAAAAAAGCTTTTTCTTTGATTGAACTTTCGATTGTAATTTTAATAATAGGAATTTTAGTTGCTGGCGTTACTCAATCGTCTCGATTAATAAAGCAAATGCGACTCGCCACTGCAATTCAAATTACCAATAGCTCTGGAATGGAATCAATTCCCGATATGGTAATGTGGTTAGAGACAACTAAAGATTTCGCTTTTGCAACCGGAACTAACGCTAGCTTTAATTTTTTAACTAATACATATACCGATATTGATCGCCCTTCTGATCAAGGTAGAATTGGTAGATGGAATGATATTGTGGCTAGAAATAATCAATCTAAAAATAGTGCAATTCAAAATAACTTATCTAGACAGCCTAAATATATTGAAAGTGGAATTAATAACCTGCCATCACTACATTTTGATGCCACAACTTCGCAGGCAGTTTGTATGCACAGTCCGGTAAACATTGATCGTGTTTTGGTGCCGAATCTATCAATGTTTATAGTTTACATATGGACTACAATTGATACTGGAACTACTCAAAAATTATGGGGAGCTGATAATGGTGGCTGGGATCGTCAAGCAATATTTAGTTCTCCATTTGGCGGAGTTTCTAATGGTGGATCTGCTACTGCTATTACCAATTTCCAAAATCGAAATGTAGGTCAAATTTTCTCATATATTTCAAAAGTTGGGGTTACAAATGGATCAACTGCTTATATCAATGCATCTTCTTCACCTGTTACTTTCACCGAATCAAACTCAAGCGTTGGTTATCCAGCTATTACAATACCCGGCAATAACAATCAATCAAATGGGGTAACTTTAGACGGGATTTGCAGTGAAAATACAAATGTAATAATCGGAGAATTTATTTTATTTGATCGTGCCTTAAAAGCAGAAGAAAGATCTTCGGTTGAAAAATATCTATCCAAAAAATGGGGTATAAAAATTTAATTAAAAAAGTCTCCGACTTTTTTAAAGAAACTTTCTGATTTTGGATTGCTTTTTTTGTCTTGCAGTAAGATATCCAGCTTTTGTAAAAGTTCACGTTCTTCTGTTGAAAGTTTAACCGGTGTTTCAATATTTATTTTTACAAACATATCGCCCCTTCTTCCCCCTGAATTTATAATGCTCATTCCTTTAGATTTTAAGCGGATTTGATCACCACTTTGTGAGCCTTCTGGTATTTGTAATTTGGTTTTTGTGCCATCAAGAGTTGGTATTTCTATTGATCCCCCAAGTGCTGCAGTTGTGAATCTTACTGGCATTTCGAAGTAAATATTGTCATCCCTGCGAATGAAGAATTGATGTTTACGAATTGAAATAAAAACATATAGATCGCCAGATGGACCGCCCAAAACTCCGGCCTCCCCTTCTCCAGCAAGACGAATACGACTCCCCTCCTCAACTCCAGCAGGAATTTTAACCGTAAGACTTTTTTCTTTATTTACTCTTCCTTCACCATTACATTTTTTACAAGGGTTTTTAATAATTTGGCCAGTTCCGTGGCAAGTGGTACAAGTTCTTTCAACTATGAAAAAACCCTGTTGCATACGAACTTTTCCAGATCCATTACAAGCATGACAGGTTGAAGGTTTTTCGTTATTTTGCGATCCACTGCCATGACAGCTATCACAAACAACCGGTATAGCAAAAGATATTGTCTCATTGCATCCACGAAAAGCCTCTTCAAGAGAAATTTCAAGATTGTATCTAACATCCGAACCTCTTTGTGAAGCGCTTCTTTTTTTACCAGAGCGCTTACCTGAACCCATTTCTCCAAATATATCACTAAAATTACTAAAAATGTCATTAAAATCAAAGCCATCAAAACCTTGCGATCCAAATCCGCCTTGACCTTGTGCCTGATGACCATATCGATCATAAGCAGCTCTCTTATCATCATCCTTTAATACTTCGTAAGCTTCAGTGGCTTCTTTAAATTTTGCTTCAGCTTCCTTATTTCCTGGATTGCGATCAGGATGGTATTGCATAGCAAGTTTTCTATAGGCTTTTTTTATATCTTCTGCGGAAGTATTTTTTGATACACCCAATATTTCGTAGTAGTCTCTTTTATTCATTTTAAATTTTTTTATTTGTTACGATAGCGCATATAATTTTTTTAATATAGTAATTGAAAAAAAATTAATATTTAACAAAATAATAAAACAACTATAATTTTATAATAATATAATTAAAAATTATAGGTTTCCAATACCGCAAGACTATTTTTTTTAATATTTTATTTAAAAGTTTTTTCATACCAAGATGCAAGCATTTGTAATTTCTAACCACGGATCATCTTCTAATCTAAAATTGAAAAATATTGACGATCCAAAGCCTAAAAAAAATGAAGTAATTATCAAGCATAGCGCTATTGGAATAAATTTTTTTGATATTTTATTTCGCAAGGGTCAATATAAAATTCTTGATTTTCCTGCGGTTCTTGGTTTGGAAGCTTGTGGAATAATTACCGAAATAGGTGAAGGAGTTGTTGATTTTAAAGTTGGCGATCGTGTTGCTTATGCCACCGGAGGATTCGGTGCTTATGCAGAAAAAAGAGCAATTAAGCAAAATCATCTGATAATTTGTCCACCAGATCTTTCCGATGATCAAATTGTTGCAACTTTATTTAAAGGATTAACTGCGCATAGTCTTTTGCATAGAGTTTGTATAGCAACAAGAACAAATAGAATATTAATTCATTCCGTTGCTGGTGGTGTTGGTCATATTTTATGTCAGTGGGCAAAATATCTTGGTATTGAGATAATAGGAACCGTTGGCTCTGAAGAAAAAATTTCTTATGCTACCACTTTTGGATGTAATTATGTCATAAATTATAGAAATAAAAATTTTGTAGATGAGGTAGCAAAAATAACTAATAATCAAGGAGTTGGATTAGTTTATGATTCAGTTGGTAAGGATACTTTAAATAAATCGATCGATTGTCTTTGGCCAATGGGAATGTGTATAAATTATGGAGATTCTTCTGGTTTTGTTGAAAATTTTGATGTTAATAAATTATTTTCTAATTCACTTTACTTAACAAGGCCATCGATGATTCTTTATAAATCAATAAGAGCTGAATTATCAATGTCAGCTAGTGAAGTTTTCGCTGCGGTTAGAAAGGGAATTATTAAACCAAAAATCAATATATACAGCTTTAATGATCTTCACAAGGCCCATGATGATTTAGAGTCTAGAAAAACCACTGGTTCATTAATATTAAAATTTTAAAGATTGGATTTGGTATAATTTTAATTTAAAAAGAAAACCATACCAAAAAAAACATCCTTTCTTACTTGATTATTAAATTGACCATTCTCTCGATAACGCCTTCTTTCAAATTCATGTCGTATTTCAAAAGATAAATTATTGTTAAGAGTATAAAATAAACTAGTTTTGATAATATTGTCCAAAGACGATCGATCTATAAACCAGTAAGTTCTGCTTACTAGATTGATTTTTTCTGAAAATTTATTATTAAAACGCGATGTTATAACAAAATCTATACCATTATCAAGCTCTTTGACTTGCCGATAACTTATGCTAGTGTCAAATTCCAATTTTTCATCAAGCATTATTCTGCCAACGCCTATAGCTGTCCTTCTGTCGTAATAATAGCTGGATAACTCATCGTAAATTAGGCGATTATAAATTAATATGTAGTTGCCATATCCATCAAATCTATATTTGTTTGCAAAATAAATATCATACAATTTTGATTTTTCTTCTTTAAACTTTTTATTTTTGCCAGAACCCATGTCAGCATATTCATGCCTATATAAAAAATTTAAATCATGAATATATTTCCAGCTATGATAGCTATGTAAAAAATTAATTTTATAAGTAGTTGAATTGTAATCTGATGAGTAGTTACCGGTAGCGGAGAGATAATTTTTGGCAATATTATTTTTATAGAAGGCTCTAGATCTTATCGAAGCAATTTTCTCGCGGTTAGTTTTGGTTTCTATGGCCCTTGATTTGTTAATAAATAGTATATTTATTAATAAGAAAAGACCTGTGAATATCTTTTTCATTTTTTATAGTGGTGTTATAAAAATTCTTCTGAGAAAAATTATCTAACTATTTCTGTTGAATCTTGAGAAGAATCTTCTTCAAAATTAGTTCCATTTTCGTTTAGTTTTGAATCTTGATCGTTATATTTGGAATTATTCTCAATTTGATCATCAATTTTTTCATTAGAGAGATCCGGAAGTTCAACTTCCTGATCTTCCTTTGATTCATATAGCCAGCTTGCATGCTCTTTAACTGAGTCGGAATATTTAACTCCAGCAAAGAATGATACAACTAGTAATATAAAGAACACAATAAATTCGACTGATTTTAGCATAATTTTTATATTTATTTTTTTCTCATGTGCAGTAGTGCAAGCGTCGTTTTACGACAGACCTAATTATAACGGCACTGTCGCAAATCAAGATTTATCAAGGAAAATAAAATTTCTAATCTTAAAAATACTCCAACTATATAAACTATTTTTTATTAAATTATATTCAAGATTGGATTTTCTATATAATGCCTTAAAGCTTTTAAAAACTCAGCTCCAACCGCTCCATCAACTGAACGATGATCTGAAGAAAGAGTAACGTTCATCATGTGAGCAATTTTTATTTGACCATGTTCCACAATTGGTTTTTCTACTGCTCTTGCAACCGCAAGAATACAGCTTTGCGGTGGATTTATAATTGCTGAAAAATTATCAATTCCATACATTCCAAGATTAGAAATGCTAAATGAACCACCTTGGAACTCTTCTAAAGCAAGATTACCTTCGCGAGCTTTTTTTACTAGTTGCTTGGTTTCAATTGATATTGCCTGAACTGATTTTTGATCTGCATTTCTTATAATTGGCGTAATTAATCCACCATCAATTGCAACTGCCATAGCAATATCAATATTATTGTAAATTAATATGGCGTCATCATACCATGAAGAATTTGCTTCTGGCACTTGTTTTAAAGCCATAGACGTGGCTTTAATTATCAAGTCATTAACCGATATTTTGTATGTTGGATTGTCACTTTCGTCACGTGGCGCAACTTCATTTATTGCGGATCTCAACTCAAGAAGTTTATCGATTTTAAATTCACACGATAAATAAAAATGTGGTACATTTTGTTTTGATTCAAGTAGTCTTTTAGCAATAATTTTTCTTATATTATTGTTCTTTAAAATATTGAATTCCTGCGGATTTCGCTTAACAATACCATTTCTTGAAATATTAGAACCACCTTTAATAAAATCTAATATATCATCCTTGATTATTCTTCCTTTTGGTCCGCTTCCACTTATTTGTGAAAGCTGAATATTTTCTTCCCTAGCTATTCTTTTTGCTAGCGGACTAGCCTTTATAGATTGCGAGTCTGTTGGTTCTTTAATTTGACTATTTTCTTGAATTAAATTTGATTGATTATTATGGTGAATTGCAGTTGGTTGCGATTTTTTATTTTCAATATTATTTGTATTATTTTGTGTTTTTTCTGTACCCGCCTTAATTGAATATCCATCCAGCAGTTTTTTATCTTCTCCATTCTCAAGTAGTAAAGCAATACAACTATTAACCGCAACATTTTCTGTTCCTTCGGTTACTAGTATTTTGGCTAGTATACCCTCATCAACCGCCTCAACTTCCATTGTTGCTTTATCAGTTTCGATTTCGGCAATGACTTCACCAGCTTTAATTTTTTCACCTTCTTTTTTTATCCATTTTGCAAGATTGCCTTCTTTCATTGTTGGCGAAAGAGCGGGCATTAATATTTCAATTGGCATTATAAAAAATTATTAATAATTTAAGTATCGAATATAAATAATATTATCTCAACTCGAAAGCAAATTGTTTTAATTTAAGCAATCTGATACCATTTCAACTTAAAAATACACGATCTCTTTAGTCAATATAACTTCGTGTTTTTGGCTAAAATTATTAAAAGTCTCGGGTAGCCTGTATGCAACCTTATTTTCAAAAATTTTATCCTAAAAATTTGTTATATTAAATGGTATAATTTTACTTCAGATTAAAAATTTTTGCGAGTTTTTAAGTAGCTTTGGTATACTATTTTTAGAATATTGAAAAGTCTATAAATTTATTTACGACTGTCAAAACCATCTCTTAAAGATTCACCAATAAATACTAATAAAGTAAGTATTATAGTAATTATAAAGAAACCAGATATTCCAAGCCAGTAAGAGGAAATATTATTTTTACCCTGTGCAAGTAGTTCACCGATTGAAGGATATCCAACTGGCAGTCCTAATCCAAGAAAATCAAGAGCTGTTAAGGTTGTAATTGATCCAGCAATTAAAAAAGGTAAATTTGCAATGATGATTGATGAGGCATTAGGAAGTATGTGTAGAAAAATAATCCTTAAATTACTAGCCCCGAGAGCTTTGCTGGCTTTAACAAATTCAAAGTTTCTTAGACGCAAAAATTCAGCTCGAACATAAGAAGATACAGAGATCCAGCTAAATAACATCATTAATAACAGTAAAATCAAAAAACTAGGATCAACTATTGAAGATAAAATTATCAATAAAAATAATGTTGGCATGCTGGACCATATTTCAGTGAATCTTTGCAAGAATAAATCAACCATACCCCCAAAATAACCCTGAATAGCGCCAATAATAATTCCAATTATGATTGAGAAAAAGCTTAGTAATATTCCAAACAAAAGTGAAATTCGTGTTCCATATAGAATTCTTGCTAATACATCTCTTCCTTGATCATCTGTACCAAGAATATTTTCTGCGGTTGGTTTTGATGGGGCTGGATTAGATAATGAAAGATTGATTGTATTAAAGGAGAATTTTATGGGGGGATAAATTAGCCAACCTTTTTTATTTATAAGATTGGCAACTGTAGGATCAAGATAATCAGCTTCCGTTTCAAATTCGCCACCAAAAAACTTTTCAGAAATATTTTTAAAGATTGGAAAATAAAATTTATTGTCAAATTTTACAATCAAGGGTTTATCGTTAGCAATTAATTCAGAGAAAAGGGTTATTATTAACATTGTCAGAAATATTATTAGAGAATAATATCCGCAACGGTTTTTCTTAAATCGCAAAATAAATTGCGATGATAGAGCTTGGTTTTTAGAAATGTTGATAGTCACTTCTAGGTTATGATAATATTATCAGTTTTTTCTTTTGATATTTCGTTATCAGAGCTTGCAATTTTTTTAATTTTTTCTTCTAAATTTTCTTGATTAGCTATCTTGCGATATTTGCTTGCCATTAGACCAGTTCCAGCAGGAATTAGTCTTCCAACAATAATATTTTCTTTTAGACCTCTTAAATTATCGATCTTACTTTGTACTGCAGCATCAGTAAGAACTCTTGTTGTTTCTTGAAAGGAGGCCGCAGAAACGAATGATTTGGTTTGAAGCGATGCTTTTGTAATTCCTAAAAGGACAGGAGAACATTCAGCTGGTTTCATTTTGTTATTAATCATTTTTTGATTAGTTTGCTCAAAAATATCACGATCAACATATTCGCCAACTAGGAAAGTAGTGTCTCCAGAATTTGTTATTTCAACTCGTTTTAACATCATACTTAAGATTACTTCAATATGCTTGTCGTCAATTTTCACACCTTGCATACGGTAAACTTTTTGTACTTCATTGACCATATAGTTTGTAAACGCTTGCATTCCTTGAGTTCTTAATATGTCATGAGGTACAGGATTACCATCGACTAGAATGTCACCTTTTTTAACAAAATCTCCCTCACCAACAAATAAGTGTTTTGTTTTAGATACGCTGTATTCTATTGGCTCTATAGATGAGTTTTCTGGGCGGACAATGATTTTTCTTTTGGTTTTAAAGTCTTTTCCAAACTCTACTTTACCGTCTATATCGCTTATTATCGCGGCATTTTTAGGTTTGCGAGCTTCAAATAATTCTGCAACTCTAGGAAGACCGCCAGTAATATCTCGTGTTTTAGATGATTCTTTGGGAATTCTGGCAATTACATCTCCAGCCTTTATTTCATCATTGTTAGATACTCCAACAATGGTTCCAACTGAGAGAGAATATTCTTTTGATTTGTTATTTTGATCAATTGTTATTCTTGGCTTTAATTCTTGTTTGCTATACTGTTTCCAATCGATAATGATTTTAGTTGATACCCCTGTGGATTCTTCAATCTTTTCACGTAAAGAGACATTTTCAATCAAATCATTATATTTAACAACTCCATCAATTTCTGCAACGACAGGTATGTTGTATGGATCCCATTCGGCAATGTGATCACCTTTCTTTACTATTGAATTGTGGCCACGTAAAACAGTAGCTCCGTATGGTAATTTATAGCGATTGATCTCTTTGTCGTCATTGTCAATTATTGTAATCTCAGAATTTCTAGCAATAACAACAATTTTTCCATCGCGATTTATAATTGTTGATTTTTCAGAAAATTTAATTTTTCCATCTGAAATTGCTACAATTGATGATTGTTCTGCTCCTCTTTGTGCTGCACCACCAATATGGAAAGTTCTCATTGTAAGTTGAGTTCCAGGTTCTCCAATAGATTGGGCCGCAATAACGCCAACTGCTTCTCCAATACTTGCAATATTTCCGGTTGCAAGGTCTCTTCCGTAGCATTTAGAGCAAATTCCATCATGAGTTTCGCAAGTAAGAACTGATCTTACTTTTAGATTCTTGATCTCCAATTTTTCAATCTCTTCTGCGATTGCTTCATTGACCATTTCTCCTGACTTGGCAATAATTTTACCATTCTTTAATTTTATATCTTCAGCTAGAATCCTTCCAAGAGAATTTTCGGCAAGTGATACTATTACTCTACCATCATCTATTACAGCTTCTATAGTAATACCTTTTGTAGTATGGCAGTCATCTTCTACTACTATACAATCTTGCGATACATCAACTAATCTTCTTGTTAAATATCCAGAGTTAGCGGTTTTTAAAGCTGTATCAGCTAAACCTTTACGAGCACCGTGTGCGGAAATAAAGTATTCTAATACACTTAGACCTTCTTTGAAATTTGATACAATTGGGGTTTCAATAATTTCGCCAGAAGGTTTTGCCATTAATCCACGCATTCCTGCTACTTGTTTTATTTGGTTTTCTGATCCTCTAGCACCAGAATCTGCCATCATAAAAATTGAGTTAGCTTTTTTAGGTTGATCGTATGATGATATCATTGACATCATTTCGCGTGAAATTTTGTTAGTACAGCTTGTCCATTCATCTACAACTTTATTATATCTTTCACCAGCTGTTATAAGACCTTCACGATATTGTTTTTCTAATTTTTTAACTTTTTCAAAAGAATCAGATATATGAGCTTGTTTTCCAGAAGGAATTAACATATCATCTTTACCTATCGATATACCTGCTTTGCAAGCACTTTTAAAGCCCAGAGACATTATTCTATCACAGAACAGTACCGTTTCTTTTTGACCACAATTTCTATAAACATTGTCAATTAAATTAGTAACAGCTTTTTTGGTCATTACTCTATTAGCAATATCAAAATTTGATTTCATCTGGTTTGGTAGAGCGTTGTAAATAGATATTCTACCAGGAGTTGTTTCAACTTTATGAGTTGAAGTTTCATCGTCATTGATTCTGTATGAATAGCGATATAAAACTTTGTCGTGAATTGATATAGCGCCAGTGTTTAAAGCATGCTCTATTTCATGATAATTTGATATTGGACGAGATTTTTGATTATTGTAATCTTTTCCTTCCATGGAAATATAATATAAACCAAGAATTATATCTTGCGATGGTACTATAATAGGTTTTCCATTTGCCGGACTTAATATGTTATTTGTAGACATCATTAGTGCTCTAGCCTCTACTTGTGCTTCAATGGAAAGCGGAACATGGACTGCCATTTGGTCTCCGTCAAAGTCAGCATTAAAAGCAGCGCAGACCAAAGGATGAAGTTGGATAGCCTTTCCTTCTGTTAATACTGGTTCAAAAGATTGAATTCCGAGTCTATGAAGAGTTGGGGCGCGATTTAATAAAACTGGATGCTCTTTTATTACTTCATCTAAAATATCCCATACCTCAGGTCTCTCAGATTCAACCATCTTTTTAGAAACTTTAATAGATGGTGACTTTCCATACAGCTCAAGCTTTGAATATATAAATGGTTTAAACAACTCAAGAGCCATTTTTTTTGGTAGACCGCATTGGTGTAACTTTAGTTCTGGACCAACAACAATTACACTTCTTCCCGAGTAATCAACTCTTTTACCAAGAAGATTTTGACGAAACCTACCCTGCTTACCTTTAAGCATATCACTAAGAGACTTGAAGGCTTTTTTGTTGGAGTTTTTAACTGTAGCTCCAGATCGTCCATTATCCAAGAGGGCATCAACCGACTCTTGCAACATTCTTTTTTCGTTTCTAATAATTATTTCAGGAGCCCCTAGTTCTATTAGTCTTTTTAACCTGTTGTTTCTATTTATCACGCGACGATATAGCTCGTTAAGATCAGATGTTGCAAAACGGCCACCATCCAGCATAACTAGAGGTCTTATATCGGGTGGAATAACAGGTAGAACTGTTAATATCATGTTTTCTACTTTATTATCCGATTCAAGGAACTGCTCGATTAGCTTAAGTCTTTTTATTGTTTTTTCTTTCTTCATTTCGGAAGAAATATTTACTAATTCTTCGCGTAATTCTTTTTGTAGTTTTTTTAAATCTAATTTTTGCAAAAATTTTTGAATTGCTTCAGCTCCTGTTCCGTAAACAAAATTGCCGTATCCATATTCTTTTTGATATTTCTCTAACTCTTCTTCATTTATTATCTCACCCTCTTTCAAAGGCGTCATTAGTCCATCAATAATAAGATAAGACTCAAAATAAATTACTTTTTCTATAGATTTTAGAGTTAAGCCAAGAATAGTACTTATTCTAGAAGGAAGTGATTTTAGAAACCATATATGTGAAACTGGGGCGGAAAGCTCAATATGACCCATTCTTTCTCTTCGAACTTTTGAGGAGGTAACTTCAACTCCACATTTTTCACAAACTATTCCTTTATATTTTATTCTCTTATATTTACCACAAAGACACTCGTAATCTTTTATTGGTCCAAATATTCGCGCACAAAATAGACCATCTCTCTCGGGTTTGAAAGTTCTATAATTAATTGTCTCTGGCTTCATTACTTCACCAAATGACCATGACCTTATTTTGTCTGGATCGGCTATAGAAATCTTTATTGCGTTAAAATCAAGAAGATCCACAGAGCTGTTATTGGATATACTTAAAAGTCCATGAGAGGAAGTTCCTGCAAGTGTCATGATTTTTTTATTTTATTGATAATTTGTTGAATACTAAAATGAAAATATTTTTAAAAATTTTGTAATGAAACTATTTTTCAATAAGTTCAATATTTAAGCCTAGCGAACGCACTTCCTTGATCATTACATTAAAAGATTCAGGAATACCGCAATTAAAGTTCTGATTACCCTGAATAATTGATTCATATATTTTAATCCTGCCAACAACGTCATCAGACTTAACGGTGAGCATTTCTTGTAAGGTGTATGCTGCTCCATAGGCTTGAAGAGCCCAGCATTCCATTTCACCAAATCTTTGACCGCCAAAATGCGATTTACCGCCTAAAGGCTGTTGAGTAATTAAGCTATAAGGACCTATTGATCTGGCATGTATTTTATCGTCTACTAAATGATGAAGTTTTAACATATAGATATATCCGACCGTTACTTTGCGATCGAACTTTTCTCCAGTTTTTCCGTCATATAAAGATATTTGTCCTGATTTATCAAGACCAGCTATCTCAAGTAGTTTACTAATATACTCTTCTTTAGCTCCTTCAAAAATACCAGTTGCAAAGCGGATTCCTTCTTTTGATTTTTCAGCAAAGTTAATTATTTCAGAATCAGTCATTTCTTTAATTTTTTTGACTTCATCTGGTGATGAATATATTAATTGCAAATAATCTCTTATCTTATCTATAAATTTGCCTTTATTTTCTGAAATTTGATCCAATAGATTAGATATTTTTTTACCCAATTCTTTTGATGCAAATCCAAGGTGAGTTTCAAGTATTTGTCCAACGTTCATTCGCGAAGGAACGCCAAGAGGATTCAGTACTATATCTACTGGCTCTCCATCTTCAGAATATGGCATATCTTCAATTGGGGCAATTTTAGAAACAACACCCTTATTACCATGTCTTCCTGCCATTTTATCGCCAGGCTGTAGTCTATATTTTGAGGCAATATATACTTTAACAATTTTCATTATACCTTGACCCAACTCGTCTCCAGCCTTAACTCTAGCAACCTTATGATTAAACTCTTTTTCTACTTCAGAGTTTTGTTTTGCTACAGATTTGATAATTTTTTCAACTTGATCCATTGAATTTTTATCATCAACAACAATCTTAATAAGTTGATTTTTCTTTAGATTTTCTAAATCTTTTGTTTCAAGTTTGGTTCCATTTTTTAGTGAATCGACTCCTGAGGTTAGTTTTTTACCGCTAAGAACTTTTATTATAGATTCTTTAAGTGATTCTTCTAAAAATTGGATTTTAAGATTTTTTTGTTTATTTAATTCTTCTATTTGTTGCATTTCTATGTATATAGAACGTTCATCTTTTTCAACCCCTTTACGCATATAAACTTTAACATCAACAACCGTTCCAGATACTCCTGTTGGTGCGTATAGTGAAGAGTCTTTTACATCGGCAGCTTTTTCACCAAAAATTACTTTTAATAATTTTTCTTCCGGTGTCATTGGTGACTCACTCTTAGGAGTTGTTTTACCGACAAGAATATCTCCAGGTCTAATTTCTGCTCCAATATGAATTATACCTTCCTCATCTAGTTTAGCCAAGATCTCCTCGCTAACATTAGGAATATCGCGAGTTATCTCTTCTGGTCCAAGTCTAGTATCTCGAGCAACTATTTCTAACTCTTCAATGTGAATAGAGGTAAAAGTATCTTCAGCTAATAATTTTTCGGAAATTATTATTGAGTCTTCAAAATTATAGCCATTCCAAGGCATAAAAGCTACTCTAACGTTTTTGCCAAGAGCTAGCTCTCCATTTGAAATACTATGTCCATCAGAAATTATTTGTCCTTTTCTTATTTTTTGACCAACCTGAACTATTGGACGTTGATTAATACAGGTGTCCTGATTGGTTCTAGTGTATTTTTTTAAATTATAAATTTCTATTTTTGGAGAATTATCTTCTTCAAAATGCTCGACTATAATTTTTGAAGAGTCGACAAATTTTACAACACCACTATATTTAGCATGAATCGCAGCGCTAGAATCTGCAGCTATAACGGCCTCCATTCCGGTTCCAACAAGTGGAGAGTCAGGTTTGATAAGTGGAACTGCCTGACGTTGCATGTTTGATCCCATTAAAGCACGATTGGCATCATCATTTTCTAGAAAAGGAATTAATGTTGTTGCAATTGAAACTATTTGTTTTGTTGATACGTCAATAAAGTCAATTTTTTCTGGAGCTATCATTGCAAATTCACCATTTTTTCTGCAACTTACTAGATCATGCTTTATTTTACCTTTTTCATCAATTTCAACTGTCGAAGGTGCAATTGCAAAATCAATCTCTTCCATTGCTGAAAGATATCTGACTTCATCGGTAATTTTTCCATTAACAACTTTTTTATAAGGAGTTTCAATGAAGCCGTAATTGTTGACTCGTGCATATGTTGCTAAGCTATTAATCAAGCCAATATTTTGACCTTCTGGAGTCTCGATTGGACAGATTCTTCCATAGTGAGTTGGATGAACATCGCGAACTTCAAAACTAGCTCTTTCTCTAGTTAATCCACCCGGTCCAAGGGCTGATAATCTTCTTTTGTGAGTTATATCTGCTAGAGGGTTAGTTTGATCCATAAATTGTGATAACTGCGAGGTAGCAAAAAAATCTTTTACAGCGGTAATTAGGGGCTTTGAATTAATAAGGGCTTGTGGCATTACAGTGTCAACTTCAACAGAATTTATTTTCTCCAATATAGACTTTTCAATTCTAACCATTCCTACTCTAAGTTGATTTTCTATTAACTCACCAACCGATCTAACTCTTCTATTTGCTAAGTTGTCTATGTCATCAGTTTTTAAGTCATTGTGTTTTATTAAACCTAATATTTTAATTGTATTTAGTATATCTTCTTTCGTTAGATATAACTTATCTCTTTCAACTTCGATTCCTAATCTGTGATTCATCTTCATTCTACCAACATCGGATAGATTATATCTGGTATCATTAAAAAATAAGTTATCAAAGTAATTTTTAGCAATTTCAATTGAAGAAGGAGCCTCTCCAAGTCTAACTGCTTTATATATATCGAACAAAGAATCTTTTTGATTGGAGTTTTTATCAACAATCATAGTATTGTATAGATATGGACCTATATCTGATTTACTGGGGTTTATAATTCCTACTGATTTTATATTTAATTTTTGTAATATTTCTAGACTCTCAGAAGTAATGATTGATCCAGATTCTAAGATTAATTCTCCAGTTTCTGATTCCACTAAATCATTGACAATTATATATCCAAGCAATACCTCATCTGTAATGAGATAGTCAGAAAAGTTTTCTGAATTAAGTTTATCAATTGTCTTACGATTAATTTTTGTTCCTTCCTTAATTTTAACTTCACCAGAAGTTGCGCAAATAAAATCATGAGATGCTTTTTTGCCTAAAAAATATTCTGCATCAAATTTTAGAGCCCAACCTTTTTCTTTGATAGTTGCTTGTACTGAGCCATAAAAATTTGATATAATGTTCTCCGAGCCCATTCCTATTGCTCTAAGTAGTGTAGTTACTGGGATTTTTCTTTTTTTGTCAACTCTAAAATATAAAATATCTTTGCTATCAAATTCAAAGTCTAACCAAGAGCCTATGTATGGTATAATTTTTGCAGTATATGATTTTGAGCCAGACAGCTTTATATTTTCACTGTCAAAAAACACGCCAGGGGCTCTGCGCATTTGCGAAACTATTACTCTTTCAGCTCCATTAAAAATAAAGCTACCACTTTCTGTCATTAGAGGGATTTCGCAAAGATAAACTTCTTGTTCTTTTATTGATTTTATTTCTCTTACTGTTGAACCTTCTTCTTGTTGCCAAAGGATCAGTCTTAATTGTGCAAATAAAGGGGATGAATAGGTTCTTCCAGCAAAAAGGCACTCATGAGCTTCGTACTTAGATTGCTTTAGGGAGTAGCCCATAAACTCAACGGTAACCTTATTAGCAGAATCTGATATAGGAAAAAATGATCTGAAAACCGACTCTATGCCATGATTTTCTCTTTCTTCTGGACTTATATTTGCCTGTAAAAATTTCTCGTACGATTCTTTTTGTATTGCTATAAGATTAGGAACTACTTCTCTATCTTTGTTGTTACTAAAACTTTTTCTAAAATTAACTTGATCAAAGTTACGCAGTTGAGCCATATTAAATGCCTATTTTTATATTATTAAAATGAACTTAAGAGTCAGTAATTAAAGCTGTATAAAGGTAAGTGAAGATTTTACTTCAGTTCAACCTTAGCGCCAGCAACTTCTAACTTTTTTTTCATTTCTTCAGCTTCAGCTTTAGGAACATCTGTTTTTAATGTTTTTGGAGCTCCCTCAACAAGATCTTTCGCTTCTTTGAGACCAAGACCAGTAATTGCTCTAACTTCCTTAATTACATTAATTTTGTTATCTCCTGATACAGTAAGAACTACTTCGAATTTATCTTTTACTTCTGCAACTGGAGCAGATCCGCCATTAGAAGCGACTGGTGCAAAAGCTGTAGCTGTAACTCCCCATTTTTCTTGTAGTTTTTTACTAAGATCTGAAAGTTCAATAGCTGTTAGAGATGATAAAGTTTCTGTTAGTTGTTCTAAGTTTGATGACATTGTTTACCCTTAATAATTTGTTGATATTTTTACTGTGTTTTCAAATTTGCTAATCCCATTTCCGGAGCCGATAAGACTCTTACAAAATTTGATTGTGCACCTTTGAGAATTCCTATAAATGAAGCTCTTACTTCCTCAATTGATCCTAATTTGGCTAGATCATTTACATTTGCTTCATTCAAAAAAGAGTTTTTATAAAAAGCTGTTACTATTTTTAAAAATTCTACCTTTTTTTTAGTGTCTGATATTATTTTTGATAGTGAAATAGGATCTTCAGAGTATAAAATTGCAGTAGGACCGTTTAGGTATGTAGATATTGGTTCAAGGTTTGTTCCCTTGATAGCGACTTTTAATAGAGTATTTTTTGCAATTTTAATATTACAACCTTTTGACTTTAAGGCTACTCTCATATTGTAGAGTTCACTGTCGTTCATTCCTCTATAGTGAATAACTGCAATAAAAGCGCTACCGACAAGCTTTTCTTTTAAAGAAGTTATAAGATTAGATTTTTGTAATTTATTCATTTTTTAAAAATTTATATTCCATCAGTTGCAACTTCAACTGATGATCCCATGGTAGAACTAATATAAAAAGCTTTTATGAACTTTCCTTTTGCATTTTCAGGTCTGGAATCTTTAATTGCTTTGACTACAGATTTTATATTTTCAATTATTGCTTCATTGTCAAAATTAACTTTTCCAATGAGGCAGTGAATTGTTCCGCCTTTATCGTTTTTGAAGTCAACCTTGCCTTTTAGAGCGTCGGATATTGCTTTTTTTAGATCATTGGTTACGGTGCCATTTTTAGGGCTTGGCATTAAGCCTCTTGGGCCAAGTTTTCTTGCAATTTTGCTGATTTTTGGCATTACATCTGGAGTTGCTACGCAGCAATCAAAATCAACAAATCCTCCTTCAATTTTTGTAATCATATCTTCAAGTCCAGCGTTCATGGCGCCAGCTTCTAGAGCAATTCTCTTTTGCTCATCATTAGCTACAAAAGCAAGAATTTTAACTTTTTTCCCTGAGCCATTTGGAAGCAAAACTGTACCTTTAACAGTTTGATCTGTTTGCTTTGTGTCAACTCCCAAATTGACAGCTATATCAATAGATTCAACAAAGTTTCTTTTCTTTTCTAAAGATAGATCCTTGACTTTTTGAATAGCTTCTTCAATTGTTTTAACGAAGTATTTTTCTGGTAAATTTTTTTTACTGATTTTTTTAGTTGTTTTTTTTGCTTTAGGCATTTTTAAAAAAATTAATTTATTCAGTTACTTCTAAGCCCATTGACAAGGCGGTTCCAGCAACCATTTTCATGCAAGATTCTAAGCTAGTTGCGTTCATGTCGGACATTTTCTTTTTTGCAACATTTGCAATTTGCGCTTTATTTATTTTTCCTACAATGTCTTTTCCTGGTGCGTTTGAACCTTTAGCCAGTTTTATTTCTTTGGCAATTAAATATGAGACAGGAGGACTTTTGGTTATAAAAGTAAAAGTTTTATCTTTGAAAGCTGTTATTGTAACAGGAATTGGAGTTCCTTGTTCAAATTCGAGTTTTAGTGCGTTAAATTGTTTGCAAAACTCCATTATGTTCAAACCTTTTTGTCCTAAAGCTGGACCAATTGGAGGTGATGGATTTGCTTTTCCAAGCGGGACTTGCAGTTTTATAAGACCGATGATTTCTTTTGTATTTTTTGACATTTTTTTAGATAAACTTCGTTAAAAAACACCCTATTTAAGCAGTGTTTAAAAAATTATTTTAAAAGCTCTTCACAAATTGCGAGGGGATAATTTTAATGTTGATATTTAATTATGCAACATTTTTTATTTAAATTAAGAAACTTTTTCTACTTGATTAATATCAAGTTCAACAGATGTTGCTCTTCCAAAAATTAAAACTGATATTTTTAATTTTTGTTTTTCAGAATCAAATTCCTCTACAATTCCTGAAAAAGATTCAAAAGGGCCCTCAGTTATCGTAACTGTTTCGCCAATATCAAATGAAGCATTTTTGCTTTCTGAAATTTGTTCTGATGATAATTTTAGGATTTCATTTATTTTTTCCTCTGATACTGGTTGAGGCTTGTTTTTTGCACCAAGAAAGCCAGTTACTTTAGGGATTGAATTAATTTGATTATATACTTCACCATTGATATTGGCGCAAACAAAAACATAGCCTGGAAATATTTTTTGCATTTCCTGAACTTTTTGACCTTTTTTTATTTTGATTATGGGTTTTGTAGGGGCCATAACCTCGGTTACATTATTGCCTAGAACACCTCG